>NZ_JAYWZK010000015.1:0-80508 GCF_048148385.1 Acinetobacter sp. 197 | reverse complement strand
TGGTAGCGGGAGCTGGATTTGAACCAACGACCTTCGGGTTATGAGCCCGACGAGCTACCAGACTGCTCCATCCCGCATCAATAGAAGTTTTTCAGCTGCATACACCAACTTAAATTTCTGGATTATAAGTTGGTGCGGAAGGGGGGACTTGAACCCCCACGCCCGAAAGCACTACCACCTCAAGGTAGCGTGTCTACCAATTCCACCACCACCGCAGCTGTGACGCATTCTAGTCGCATCACTCAAAAAAAGAAAGGACTAATTAAAACTATTCGGCCGTTTTTGGTGCAGTTGGTGAAGTTTCAACCGGTTGTACCGGCGCAGTCGGTGCGGACTGGACTGATGACAAACTATACGCATTTGTTGTTTGCTTCTTGGCAAGAACCGCCAAAGTCAGACTGGTTACGAAAAACAGCGCAGTAAAAATCGCAGTCAAGCGGGTCATGAAATTCCCCGAACCTGATGCTCCGAATACTGTTGCTGCACCGCCGCCACCGAAAGAGGCACCAGCATCTGCACCTTTACCATGCTGAACCAAAATCAAGACAATCATCAAAACAGCTAAGATAATATGTACTACCAGCACAAAAGTTTGCATGCCGAACTCCTAATTATTGTGTATTTGCAAATGCCTGAGCAATTTTATGGAATGACTCAGCATTGAGTGATGCACCACCGACCAATGCCCCGTTGATATCCGGGCAGGCTGCTAACTCTACTGCATTTTCCGGCTTGACACTACCACCATATAAAATCGCCATAGTCTCGCCATAGCCCGTAATCTGGCTTAAGCCTTGACGGATTTGTGCATGCATGGCTTGCGCATCTTCAGGAGAAGCAGTTTTACCGGTTCCAATTGCCCAGATCGGTTCATAGGCAATCACGACATTTTTCCACTGATCAGCATCCACCACAGCTGCAATATCACAAATCTGCTGCAATACTACTGCTTCTGCCTGTCCGGCTTCACGTTGTTCCAGACTTTCACCTACACAATAAATTACCGTCAAACCAGCACTTAAAGCATGCTTGATTTTAGCATTTAAAATGTCAGTATTTTCCGCAAATATTTCCCGGCGCTCAGAATGACCTACCAGTACATACTGGATTTGGCTGTCTGCGAGTAATTCAGCACTAACTTCACCGGTGTAGGCGCCCATTCCTGAAATACGTGAAACATCTTGCGCTACAGTGTAAATAGGACGAGAAGCGGATGACAGTTCTGCCTGAATCTGGCTTAACGCAATAGCCATCGGCGCCACACCCAGATGACATTTACCCTCAGAGATTGGTGCTGTTTCCAGTAAACTCTTAAGACCACGCACCAAGCTCAATGCCTCTGCCTGCACCGGATTCATTTTCCAGTTACCTATCACCCAAGGGGTAATCGTCGAAACCGACATAATTAACCTATTTCATTTACATATTTTCAATTGGGCACATTCTACACGGAATTGGAAAATTAAAAGAATAGTTTTCTTATCACTCATTCTAGGTTTAGACTATCCAAAATGGTTATTTTTTGTTATCACTTAAAAAAATAGGGACTTCTTCTAACCAGTTCATAGTTTTACTGGATATGAGGAAGGTGGCAGCACTCTTTGCTATGGCATTTTTACGTAACAAACGTATAATTTTAATATAGTAATTAAAAAAATTTGATGAGTAGGCATTTATAGCATGACAGCTTTACAGGGGTCGCCGAGATTTACCGGATTTATTCGTCGTTTGGTCGAGGAAGGCGTAATCTCGGCTGAAGATATGCGCAGTGCTTTGGCGCATGCCAAGCAGGAAAAAATAGATATTGTGGCCGAGCTGATTAACCAGCAACAGCTTTCTCCCACCGTCATTGCCGAAACGATTTCAGTCGAATTCGGAGAACCGCTATTTGATATCAGTGTTTATGACCCTGCTCAAATCCTGCGGGATATCATTGACGAGAAGCTGATTACCAAGCATCGCATCCTGCCAATTTTTAAAAATTCCAGTATTTTATATATTGCCATCAGTAACCCGACCAATATTGAAGCAATTGATGCGGTCCGTTTTTCCACCAAACTCAACATTGAAACCATTATTGTTGAACACAATAAACTTGAAAAACTGATCGAGCAGAATTTTACCGAAGAAAGCACTTTTGAATTCGATGAAGACTTTGATCTGGATGTTGATGTCGAATCTGCTGATCCGAATAAAGAAGAGGATGACAGTAACAAGGGTGAAGAAGCACCGATTGTCAAATATATTAATAAATTGCTGATTGATGCGATCCGTATGGGCGCTTCAGATCTACACTTTGAACCTTATGAAAAAATCTATCGGGTACGTTACCGGGTCGATGGTGTTCTACGTCAGATTGCAACCCCGCCCTTACAGCTGGCAAACCGCCTGTCTTCACGTCTTAAGGTTATGTCGCAAATGGACATTTCAGAAAAACGGGTACCGCAAGATGGCCGAATCAAACTAAAATTATCCAAAAACAAAGCCATTGATTTCCGTGTCAACTCTCTCCCTACCCTGTTTGGCGAGAAGCTGGTACTGCGTATTCTGGATCCATCCAGCGCGATGCTGGGGATTGATGCTCTGGGTTATGAACCGGAACAAAAAGAACTGTTTATGCAGGCGCTGGACAAACCGCAAGGGATGCTGCTGATCACCGGCCCGACGGGTTCCGGTAAAACAGTTTCTCTTTATACTGGTCTGAATATCCTAAACCGTGAAGATACCAATATTTCGACAGCGGAAGATCCGGTCGAGATTAACCTGCAAGGGATTAATCAGGTCAACGTGAATAATAAAGTCGGCCTGACCTTCTCTGCCGCACTGAAGTCCTTCTTACGTCAAGACCCGGACATCGTAATGGTCGGTGAGATCCGGGATCTGGAAACTGCCGAGATTGCGATTAAAGCGGCGCAGACCGGTCATATGGTGATGTCAACGCTGCATACCAATAGTGCGCCTGAGACTTTAACCCGTTTACGCAATATGGGGGTGCCTTCTTTCAATATTGCCACTTCAGTCAACCTGGTTATTGCACAACGGTTGGCGCGTCGTTTATGTTCACAATGTAAAAAACCTGCCGATATTCCGAAACAAAGCTTACTGGAGATGGGTTTTACCGAAATCGACTTGCAGCAACCTGAGTTCCAAATTTATGAACCGGTGGGCTGCAATGAATGTCGCGAAGGCTATAAGGGTCGTGTGGGTATTTATGAAGTTATGAAAGTAACACCCGAAATTTCCAGAATTATTATGGAGGACGGCAATGCACTTGAAATTGCCGATGCTTCCGCACGTGCAGGTTTTAACAATTTACGCCGGTCAGGTTTAGTCAAGGTGATGCAGGGGGTGACTTCTTTACAGGAAGTCAATCGTGTCACCAGCGAATGATCAGGCGCTGATCTAAAATAAGGATAAAGGTATGGCAGCAGTAAAGAAAGGCCAGATGATGCCAATCTTCAGCTATGAAGGAATTGATCGTAAAGGGGCAAAGATCAAGGGGGAATTGCCAGCAAAAAATATGGCTCTGGCCAAGGTCACCCTTCGGAAACAAGGCATCAGCATAAAAACCATTCGGGAAAAGAAAAAAAATATCCTTGAAGGCTTGATGAAGAAAAAAGTCTCGACACTGGATATTACAATTTTTACCCGACAGTTGGCGACCATGATGAAAGCCGGGGTGCCGCTGGTACAAGGCTTTGAAATTGTCGCAGAAGGTCTGGAAAATCCATCCATGCGCGAAGTTGTACTGGGAATTAAAGGGGAAGTCGAAGGGGGTAACACTTTCGCTGGAGCACTACGTAAATATCCTCAATACTTCGATAAATTATTCTGTTCGCTGGTGGAATCAGGCGAGCAGTCCGGTGCGCTAGAAACCATGCTTGATCGTGTTGCGATTTACAAAGAAAAAAGCGAACTGCTCAAGCAAAAAATCAAAAAAGCGATGAAGTATCCGGCTTCGGTAGTCGTGGTTGCGTTGATCGTTACCATTATTCTGATGGTCAAAGTGGTCCCGGTTTTCCAGGAATTATTTTCTTCATTTGGTGCTGATCTGCCCGCTTTTACCAAGATGGTGGTCAATATGTCGGACTGGATGCAAAAATATTGGTTCCTGCTGATTATTGCCATTGGAGCCATCATTACTGCTTTTCTTGAAGCCAAAAAACGTAGCAAGAAATTCTGCGATTTTCTGGATAAAGCGGCGCTCAAGGCACCGATTTTTGGTGATCTGGTATATAAAGCGATTATTGCCCGTTATAGTCGTACTTTGGCCACCACTTTTGCAGCTGGTGTGCCCTTGATTGATGCACTGGAATCTACTGCGGGCGCAACCAATAACGTCGTATATGAAGATGCTGTGATGAAAATTCGTGAAGATGTTGCCACAGGCCAACAGCTGCAGTTTGCTATGCGGGTCACCAACAAGTTTCCTTCCATGGCCATCCAAATGGTCGCAATTGGTGAAGAGTCAGGTGCGCTAGATGCCATGCTAGACAAAGTAGCTACGCATTATGAAAATGAAGTCGACAATGCAGTGGACGGCTTAACTTCGATGATGGAGCCGTTAATTATGGCTGTTCTCGGTGTGCTTGTCGGTGGTCTGGTGATTGCCATGTACCTTCCAATTTTCCAAATGGGTTCTGTGGTTTAATGCAAGATCTTATTCAATATTTTATTCAAAACCCAACGGCGTTGTATATCGCAGTTGGGCTTTTTAGTTTATGTATCGGCAGTTTTCTGAATGTAGTGATTTACCGCACGCCCAAGATGATGGAACAGGAATGGCGTACTGATTGCCAGATGTTCCTGCATCCGGAACAGCCGGTGATTGATGAAGTGAAATTAAGTTTAAGCAAACCCGCTTCGACTTGTCCTAAATGTCATCAGCCAATCCGCTGGTACCAGAATATCCCCGTTATCAGCTGGCTGGTCCTGCGCGGAAAATGTAGCAACTGCCAGAATCCCATTAGTATCCGCTATCCATTTGTTGAAATTCTGACGGCAGTTTGTGCACTGCTTGTCGTAGCAGTATTTGGCCCTACCCTACAAATGCTGTTTGGTCTGATCCTGACTTATGTACTGATTGCGCTAACCTTTATTGATTTTGACACCCAGCTATTACCTGACCGTTATACCCTGCCCTTGGCTGCACTAGGTCTGGGGTTAAATAGTTATGCACTCTATACCTCCCCAAGCTCTGCCATCTGGGGCTATATCATTGGTTTTCTGTGTCTATGGATAGTGTATTACCTGTTTAAAATCATCACCGGTAAAGAAGGCATGGGTTATGGCGATTTTAAATTACTAGCGGCTTTGGGTGCCTGGATGGGTCCATTATTACTGCCTTTAATTGTGTTGCTGTCTTCCCTAGTAGGTGCGATTATCGGTATCATTCTGCTAAAAGTCCGCAAGGAAAATCAGCCTTTTGCTTTTGGTCCCTATATTGCGATTGCCGGCTGGATTGCTTTTCTTTGGGGTGAACAAATTATGAAAGTGTATTTAGGTCAATAAATTGAAATTTGTACTCGGTTTAACCGGTGGGATTGGCAGTGGCAAGTCTGCTGCCAGTCAGTGGTTTGAAGCACAAGGGATCACGGTAGTCGATGCCGATGTGGTAGCACGTGAAGTGGTTGAAATCGGGCAGCCTGCACTTACCCAGATTCAGCAGGCTTTTGGCGATTGGGTACTGCTTGCCGATGGCTCACTGAATCGGCGTGCCTTGCGTGAATATATCTTCCAGTCTCCTGAAGCACGCAAGACCCTGGAAAGTATTACCCATCCAGCAATTCGCACTTCCATTATCCAGCAACTACATGCTGCGCAAAGTCCCTATGCCATTCTGGTTTCACCACTACTATTTGAGACCAATCAGCACGAACTCACCCAGCATACCTTGCTGATTGATGCCACCATCGAACTGCAAATTGAGCGAGCCTCACAACGTGATGGCCAGAATATCGAACAAATTCGCAATATCATTGCCGCACAAATGTCCCGCGAACAAAAGCAGACCATGGCCGATGATATTGTCCTAAATGATGGTCATCTGGATCATCTCTATGCTCATCTCAGACTATTACATCAAAAATATTTAAACATGGCAGCCAGCTGAAGCATAAAAAAAGCAGTCTGATTAAGACTGCTTTTTTTGTTCTGCCAATTTTCGGCTCAGACTGTCCTGATGCTGTAACCAGCGCCACGGCTGTAAGGCCCCAACTGCCATACCCATCAGGCCACAGACCATGGCCAGACTTAAAGTTTCATTTAATAAAGGTACAGCCAGAATTGCCGCAATAAAAGGTGCAAGATTGGTAATACTGCCTGCCTTAAATGCACCAAGACGCTTGATGGCTTCTACATAGCTTAAAGTGGCAATAATCACCACAAATATGCCGTGAAAAATGGTCTGAAACAGTAAATGCTTGGGTTCAGGCACACTCAAATTTTTCGGTAAAAATAGCAGATAAATCGGCACATATATCACTGCCGACCAGATCGCGACCCCACACATTGCCTGCCATGCAGTTAGCTGATATTTACGCAATAAAACGGTAAAAATCGCCCAAAGTATGGCACTGATAAAAAACAGCCCGTCCCCTGCCCCAAAGGCCACACCAGTTTCCCGATACATCAGCATACTCATGAGGCATAGTACTACGATCATAATGATCAGGCTGGCCCAGGTATGTTTATCAAAAGCCTGCCCCATCAGAAAAAAAGCCATAATCGCGGTACAGATCGGAATACAGCCATTCAAGAAAATTGCAGCATGGGCGGTAGGTGCGTAGTGAAAAGCACTATAGGCAAACAGGCAATAAATCACCCCGCCAATCATCGCTAAAATAAAAGGCTCTTTTTTCAGTAAAAAAGCGGCCTCTTTACGATAAAGCAAGATCGGCATCAGAATCAGGAATGCCAGAGAAAAACGCAAGGCCACGATATCCCAGGCACTGATCTGCCAAAGCGCATTCAGGCGGGCCGTTAAGGTAAAACCGCCCCAGATGCACATGGTAACAACTAAAAAAACATAGCCTTGCGTACGGTCTGACAATGTCATCATCAATTAAAGGTTACGCTGACGGCAGGCTTCATACAGCGCCATACCTGTAGCCACACTGACATTCAGACTTTGCAGATTGCCTGCCATCGGAATATACACGGTCTGATCACATTGGCTTTGCGTGATTGGACGCAGGCCAGTATCTTCCGCACCCATCACCACACAGACGCCGGTACCGGTGAAATCAAAATTCTGGATCGGTAGTGCTTTTTCATCCAGCATGGTACCGACCACACGAACATTAAAATCTTCTTTGATTTGACCCAAAGTACGCGCCAGATTGGTCACCTGAATGAATTTGACTTTGTCCGCACCACCTGCAGCCACTTTACGTGCTGTCGGAGTTAGGGTGGCTGAACGATCACGTGGCGCAATCACTGCCTCAACGCCCATTGCAGCGGCCGTACGGATACAGGCACCGAGATTATGCGGATCGGTAATATGATCAAGAGCCAATAACAACGCTTGAGGATTTGCGCTCAACAGTGATTCAAGATCTTTTTCATTCAGTGTCGGATGTGCACGTACCGCAGCGACCACGCCTTGGTGAAACGGCTGGCCGGCCAATTTTTCCAGTTTGTCACGGCTGGCTTGCTGCACACTGATTCCAAACGGTTCAGCCAGTTCCAGTACACGCTTTAAACGCTGATCATCGCGTCCTTTGAGAGTGAATAATGTCAAGACACGTTCAGGCTCAAGCTCTAACAATGACTCCACTGAATGTACGCCATAAAAATATTCAGGTTTTGCCATGAACGACCTCTAGATTAGTTATATACAAAAGAAAAATCCCGTAAAGCTGACTTCACAGGATTTCTGTAGCTGATTAGTTTAACCGATTCGCACTGAAATTTCTTGCCCGGTTTACACTGATCTTGAATCTGGACTTAACCTTCAAAATGGCAGACATAGTCCAGCACATCATCGGTTTCGATTTTAAAACGGCTATTGCCCGGTACATAGAAAGACTGACCGGCACGGAACAGCTCACTTTCTTCGCTATCGCCAATCTGAACACGGCATTCACCTGAAACAATTTCCATGCGCTCAGGAACATGTGTTTCAAAGGTCAAGGCATTTTCTGATGGCAGAATGACACCCAACGTTTTCTTGGTCCCGTCTTCAAATTGTACAATGTGACTAATACACAACCCGCCGAAATATACATTAGATTTTTTAAGTACCGATACATGATCAAACTGAGCTGACATGCGATTTCTCCAGATAAAGCATTTTGTAATATTTTGATTGCTGTAGTTTAAATGTGCACCCTCAACTAATCAATCGAAGTTTATCGACGTCGATAAAATATTCTGTATCGCTGAATCCCTTTTAGTTGCAGCATGTTTTGGCCTGTATTTTGCTGGCATATCGGCTTCAGTTTCGACTTAACCACCTTCTGCTGAAATAATTTTATTTCAACTATTAGCTTAGAGAACATTGATGGCAAAAATATGAAAATCAGCAATGAATTAACATACTTCTGAGTCAGCTTGTTGCGAAAATACAGTGAAATAAGCATATATGAATCTTTAAAATTTAAGATAGAATGAAATTGATTCGTCCTGATTTATAATAATCCCAGCCATGTTGCGACCCCCAATCCGACATCAGGCTATTTCAATCAAACTTTTCGCAGCCCGGATGCGTTTATGCTGACACATTTAACTCTGATCAATTTTGCTTTAGCTGAGCATCTTGCTATTGATATTGATAAAGGTTTTAACGTTTTAACCGGTGAAACCGGTGTAGGTAAATCCCTGTTACTAGATGCATTGTCTGCCTGTCTGGGTGAGCGAACCGATACCAATTATGTGCGTTATGGTACGGAAAAGGCAGATGTCACCGCCAGCTTCAGCTATCAGGAACACAGTCCTGAAGCAGCCTGGTTGAAAGAGCATGAACTGGATGATGAATCAGGTGAAATTCATTTGCGTCGGGTAATTTTTGCTACCGGCCGCAGCAAGGCCTGGATCAATGGACGTCCGAGCAGCCTGTCAGAGTTGAAAGAAATTGGGCGTCTGCTGGTTCAACTTTATAGCCAGCATAGCCAGCAGCAACTTCTGGAACCACCTTATCCAAAACACTGGCTGGATCGCTATAGCAATTTTTATGCACCAGCTCAGGAAGTGCGGGACGCTTATAGCACCTGGCAGAAAAATATTCGTCAGCATCAGGCAGCGCTAGATGCACAAGCGAACCGTAAGCAGCGCATGGAAACCTTGGAACTGCAGCTAGAAGAACTGGAAGAAATTGTTCAGACGGATTATCAGGAGATTGAACAGGAATTTGACCGGCTTTCCCATCATGAAGCGATCATGCAGGACTGTGTCTATAGCCTGAATAGTCTGGATGAAGGCGAACAGAATATTTCCCAAGAACTGGCTTCCATTCTACGTCGCATGGAATCACATGCCGGTCGTAGCGAACAGCTTTCCCAGATTCATACTTCTTTACTAAATGCCCAGAGTGAACTCGAAGATGCAACGGCAACATTACGCCAGTTTATGGATCGGCAGAGTTTTGATCCGGAACGTATGGAAGAACTGAATTCAACGCTGGAAATTTTCCATCGTTTGGCGCGCAAATATCGCACCCAGCCGGAATTACTAAAAGAAGAATATGAGGCCTGGCAGCTTGAACTTGAACAGCTACAGCAACTGGAAGATCCGGAAACCTTGGCTGAGCAGGTCGAAGTCTCTTATCAGGAGTTCCTGCACAAAGCCCAGCATCTAGACCAGATCCGTCGTGATGCGGCTAAGCCACTCGCTAAAAAACTGACTGAACAGGTTAAACAGCTGGCTCTGCCTGAAGCGCATTTTGAGTTTAAATTTGAGCCTCTGGAGCATCCGTCCAGTGAAGGTCTGAGCTTTATACAGCTGCTTTTCACGGCCAATAAAGGCATTCCGGCTCAGCCGCTGGCTCGCGTTGCATCAGGCGGTGAATTGTCGCGTATTGCGCTGGTGATGCAAGTCATGAATGCGGAAAAAACCGAAGCCGAAGTTCTGGTCTTTGACGAAATTGATGTCGGGATCAGTGGCGGTACTGCAGAAATTGTCGGACGTTTACTGGCCGGTCTGGGCCAGCATGTACAGATTTTGTGTATCACCCATCAGGCACAGGTGGCAGCACAGTCTGATCATCATTTGCTGGTGAAAAAACAGCAGACCGATCCTGCCAGCAGCACCATTATCAATCTTGAAGAAAATAATATTATTCAGGAACTTGCAAGAATGACAGGGGGTATGGAAATTAGTGAAACGACTTTACAGCATGCCCGTCAGTTACGTCAGCTGAAATTTCAGCAGGCTTAAAACTTTACAATCCGGACAAATAAAATTTGGTGAATCCAAAAAGCTCGAGTAACGTAGCAATTAGGATCATTGGATTTCTCTGCGAAGAAATTAATTTTAAGGAGAACTGCTCAGGTGACCAAACAGTTTCTGACACATCGTTGTCTGATTGCACCGCCGCATGCGAATAATGATTTTTTTGCCCGGACGGTCATTTATCTCGCGCGTCATGATGAAGATGGTGCTCAAGGCATCATTATCAATCGACCTGCCGGCATTCAAATTAAAGAATTGCTGAATGATCTTGATATTGAGGCAGACAACGTCAATCCGCATGAAGTATTGCAAGGTGGCCCTTTACGTCCCGAGGCCGGCTTTGTCTTGCATACTGGCCAGCCAACCTGGCATTCCTCCATTGCAGTCGGAGAGAATGTCTGCATCACGACATCCAAAGATATTCTGGATGCGATTGCACATAACGAAGGGGTCGGTCGCTATCAGATTGCCCTTGGTTATGCCAGCTGGGGCAAGCATCAACTGGAAGAAGAAATTGCCCGTGGTGACTGGCTGATATGCGATTCCGATATGGATCTGATTTTTAACTTACCTTATAACGACCGTTGGGATGCTGCCTATAAAAAAATGGGCGTAGACCGCAACTGGTTATCTTCCGAGATTGGACATGCCTGATGTAAACGCGCCACAAACGATTATGGCGTTTGATTTTGGTACACAAAAAATGGGAATGGCTGTCGGTCAATCCCTGATTGCAAGTACCCATCCCTTAGCTTTATTTCCCATGAAAGATGGGATCCCCAACTGGGATGAACTGCTTAAAATCGTAAAAAGCCATCAACCGGGCTTATTTCTGGTGGGTTTGCCACTGAACATGGATGATAGTGAATCTGAACTGTCGACACGGGCGAGAAAATTTGCCCGTCGTTTACGTCATCAGACCAATATTGAAACCTGGATGGTGGATGAACGTTTGACCACCCGTGAAGCACGCGATGAACTAGATCATTATCAGGCGCAAGGTCGTGGCAAAAAAATGTCTGCGGACAGTATTGCAGCTGCCCTATTGATTGAAAGCTGGTATCGACATCCTGCCGGAATCACACCTTAATTTACTTTGAAAGTTTAAAAAAAGTATCCTTTGGGGTACTTTTTTATGACTGAATGCCACCTAAGGATAAAAATAACGAAAAGTCAGATTAATTCTAGGTTGCAGCACTTTAGTGGTTTTACGGATACAGTGCTTCCAGTATTGCTGAGTCTGTCCACGCATTACAATCAATTGACCACTCTGCAACAGCAGATCGACTGTTGCCTGCTCGGTTTTATGTTTAAAGCTCATCTTGCGGGTGGCACCCAGACTGAGCGAAGCAATAATATTTTCTCGGGATGTTCCCACATATAACGCAGCTTCATCATCACTGTGCCAGCCCAGACCTTGCGAACCATCTTCATATAAATTGGCCAGACAGGAATTAAACGAATGACCAACCAGCTTTTCAATATGCTGTTTTAACCGGAACAGACCCGGTGTCCAGATCTGAGCCTGCTTAAAACTTCCAGAGTAGTGATACTGATAGTGTTCATCACCATACCACACCACTTTGCGTCCCGTAATATAATGCTTGCCAAATAAATTCACTTCGTCCGGCTGCCAGACCAGATGAGCCAAAAAATGCTGTAAATATTGCTGGCTCTGCTTTTCATCCAAAATCTGGCCATAATCCTCCACGACCCCATCAAAGGGTAATAAATTGGCTTGAGCTTCGGGCGCAAAAAGATCCAAAGTCATTTTAACAGATGGCCTAAAAGTACGATATTTGCTAAAAATCTTGGGACTTAAGCTGAAAAATTACAATTCGGTTTCACAAATAAATACAACATTTGCTCTTGTCGCCATTTTTATTCCTGCCTAGACTGAGTTCAACTTTGACAATAAAAATAATTACTTATGAACTTATGGCAGCTGTTTTTAAAACTTCGTCCCTTTGTACGTCCTTATCGGCTGCTGGTAATTGCCACCCTGATTTTAACCCTGATCGGCTCCTTTACTGCACAGGTCAATGCGCTGACCCTGCAATACGCTGTCGACAGCATCAATGCCCTGCTGGAAAAGGGCCAAGGACTGGAGCAAGGCTGGCATATTCTGATCACGATTTCGGCGATTTTGCTCGGCAAAGAAATTATCAATGCCTTTGTTCAGTTCGGGCAGAAGTTCTATGGAGAGAAACTGCGGATTTTTGTGTCTCAGGATCTGGCTCAAGGCATCATTGAAAAGTTTTTAAAATACCGGCTGGCTTTTTTTAATCAGGACAATAATCAGGCCGGAAAACTACAAACCCGGATTGACCGTGGCATCAGCTCCCTCACCCGGCTGGTACAGATTTTCTTTATTGATATTTTACCGCTGTTTACCAGTGCAATTGTGGCATTGGGCCTGATGTATTACGCCAATATCTATGTAGGTCTGGTGGCCACTGCCATTGTCCCGATCTATTTCTGGCTGACCTACAAACAGGCGCAGAAACTGGGGGGCTGGCGTCGTAGTCTGCGAGATGGCCGGGAGAAAAAGAGTCAGGGCATTCTCAGCATCATCAACTCGATTACGGTCATTAAATCTTTTAACCGGGAATCGATTGAATCGGAAAAGCAGCTCAACTTGCAGCGCGAACTGACCGAAAACCAGATGAAAACCCGTCAAACTAGCTTCCTGTTCGATGGCCTAAAAACCTTTATTGAACAGATCGGCATTGTACTGATTATTATTTTGACCTCCTATTTTGTACTGGATGGCCAGATGAGTATTGGCATGATTATGTACCATGTACTGCTCTTTAATAATGTCTCTGCCCCGATTCGCTCTCTGCACCGGATTTATGATGAAGTAAATGATGCCATGATCTATTCGGAGAGCTTTTTCAAGATTCTGGAAGCCGATGATGAAATTGAACCAAGTGGCCAGCAAACACCACCCGTAAAAGGCCGGTTTGAGCTGTGTGGGGTGAATTTTTATTATCCAAATGGCCATCATGCCCTGAAAGATATCAATATGGAGATCCGGCCCAATACGATTACAGCATTGGTCGGCTTATCTGGTGCCGGAAAATCAACCTTGATCAGCCTGCTGGATAAATTTTATGAACCGCAGCAGGGCCAGATCAAACTGGATGGCATTGATTTAAAAGACTATGACACCCAGTATCTGCGTGATCATATCGGGCTGGTACTACAGAAAAACCATATTTTCCAAGGCACGGTTTTTGACAATATCCTTTATGGAAAAACCAATGCCAGCAGGGAGGAAGTCATCGCTGCGGCCAAAAAAGCCTCGATTCACGAACAGATTTTGCAGTTGCCGGATGGCTATGATTCCGATGCACTGCAGCTTTCTGGCGGACAGCAACAGCGGATCGCCATTGCGCGGATGTTCCTGAAAAACCCGCCCATCATTTTTCTGGATGAACCAACTGCCAGCCTGGATGCGATTGCAACAGAACAGATCAAACAGAGTCTGGACCAGATCAAGCAAGGTCGTACCGTAGTCATCATTTCACATAGCCTGTCGCAAATCATTGATGCGGACTATACCTATGTGATGAAAGAAGGTTGTATTGCCGAACACGGTGAACATGATGCACTTTATCATCAGGATGGCGTGTATAAGGAAATTTTTGATGCGATGGCCAAAAGTCTGAATATTGAAAAAATTGCCAAGACTTTTGAAGATGATGCAGAAGAAGAAACCCATAGCTAGCTTTTCTATCCTCATCAAAAAAACCTCCAGTACGGAGGTTTTTTATTTGAATTGGGGAGATTTAACGCTGCACTCTCTGTTCAATTTCTTCAACGCTGGTATGGCGCACATCAAAACCTTTGACCATATAAATGACCTGTTCCGAAATATTCCGGGCATGATCACCAATTCTTTCTAGCGAACGCAGTACCCATAAGACATTGATGACACGAGTGATATGCCGCGGGTCTTCAATCATATAAGTCATGAGCGTACGTGTCGCCGACTGATATTCACGGTCAATATCTGCATCTGCCAACATGACTTTCAGCGCCTGATCTACATCCAGACGCGCAAAAGCATCCAGTGCATCATGAATCATCACCCGCACCTGGTTGCCGATATGCCGGGTTTCCATATAACCGCGCGGTGAACCCCCTTCTTCACACAAGCTTTGTGCAATCCGGCCTATTTTTGAAGCTTCATCTCCGATCCGCTCCAGATCGGTATTGGCTTTCGACATGGCAATTACCATGCGCAGGTCAATCGCAGCAGGATGACGGCGCGCCAGAATCAGGGTCAGCGCTTCATCGATTTCACGCTCCATCTGATTTACGACATTGTCCTGGAACTGCACGTCTATTGCCATTGAAACATCTGTATCCAATAAGGCATGAATGGCGTTGGCTACCTGCTGTTCTACCAGTCCGCCCATTGTCATAAATTTGGTATTGACGTCCTGCAATTCATCATTAAATTGCGAAGAAATGTGATGAGTTAATACAGGATTATTTGGACACAAGGAAAGCTACTCCTGAACGGCAGAGAAAAAATGATCAATAATAAATCATATTAAAGCATATCTATGATGAAAGTTTGATGACAATCGTGATGCTATAGAGGCTGCGATGGATCATATTCAATCAGCCAGGCATTCAGCGCTGCCAGTTCCTTTTCAGTCAACTGCCCGACCGAGGCCTGCAATTGCAGGACATGTAGCAGATAATCATATTTGGCATTCAGATAATCGGTCTTGGCAGAAAAGGCATTGCGCTGGGCCAGCAACACATCAACCATGGTCTTTAACCCTTCGTCATATTGTGCTCTGGATGCCCGCGAGACAACTTCCGATGATTCCATCGCAGCTTGACGTGCATTCAGCTTGGCCTGATCGGTTTCTACCTGCATGAAGGACTGCTTTACATCAGCATTGGCTTTACGGATCGCAGCCTCCAGCTGGGCTTCACTTTTTTGTACATTTATGCCTGCCTGACGAATACTTTTTTGCGTGCGTCCCCCGGTATATAGATTCCAGTTCACTTCAACGCCAATCTGGTCAAAATCGCCGTTGCTGGACATAATCGTTTCCGGTGACTGTTTGAGATAGCCATAGGTGCCTACGGCTTCGACCTGAGGATATAACGCAGCCTGTTCGACGCGTTTGGCATCTTCAGAATATCGTCTTTGCAGACGTGCCTGCAGAATTTCCAGATTCTGGTTTTGCGCCAAATCTATCCAGGACTGCATATTGCTCGGAACCGGTTTCTGGAACTGAAAGTCGTTGCGTAATACTGCCAGATTTTCCCGATAAGGCCCAATTAACCGAGCCAGCTGCTCTTGAGCCAGAACCAGCTGGACCTGAGTTGAAATCCGGTTGGCCTGGGCACTTTGATACTGGGCATTGGCCTCACTCACATCACTACGGGCTACCAGACCTTCTTTCAGTTTGGCATTCATCATTCGTAGCTGTTCAGATAAAGCCTGTTCTTCCTGCAAATATGCTGTGGTCAAAGACTGCTGCCGCAAGACATTAAAATAAGCTTCAGCCACCTGTAAAATATGCTGCTGTTTTTGCAGCTGTAAATTTACTTCACTCAGTTCGACCGAGGTTTTGACCTGTTTATAGCCTTGCCAGGCATCCCAGCGGAATAAAGGCTGGCGTGCAGTGAGCGCGAGCTGACGAGTCGTGGTGCTGGAAGTCACCAAGCTGGAAAATTGGGGATCGGCAGGCGCATCCGTGGACTGGTTTTTACGGATCACATTTCCTGAAAGGGTAATGGTCGGCAGCAAGTTGCCGCTAGCAATCCCCAGATTGAGCTGATCTGCCTGATACTGCAATACATTCGCCTGCCAGGTTGGATCATTTTGCTGGGCACGTGCATAGGCTTCTTGCAAATCCAAAGCAAAAACCGACGGGCTGCTCATCAATAAACTAGCCACGACAACGAGTTTTAGTTTCATTTTATAGTATTAATCCCCAACCGCGATTCAAAGCAAAAAATTGCTGGCGCTTTAAGCCAAATTATACTAAAGATATCTTTTGAATTTTTACGTATGATTTTTATTAATTTTTTAATATAAAGATCAATTTTTATCCATCATTCATTCAATTTCTGCCCAGCCCTATCGGCAATGTAACAAAGCAATTCACAATACTAAACATAGTATTTTAATTTGATCTATACAATATCTTCCTACAAGGCCGTTATTTTCTGAATTCACCTATACAGAGTCCTGAAGCATAGTGTTAATGCCATTCCAGTCGATATTCAAAGCCTGTTTAGTTTCTGGCGGTGTGCTGTTTTTAGGAGGTTGCCAACAGCCCTCTGACCCACAGATCCAGATTGAACAGACTGAAGCCAAACAAAAGCAAAGTCCAGTCAATGACTTTAGCCTCATGTGCCAGAATATTGAAAAAAATATGTCCCAGATTAATGACCAGCGCACCACATTCGCATTGGAACAGATTAATCAGGATCTTAAAGTGTGCCTGCCGTTGATGGATCTGGCGGAGCAGAAGCATCTGATGCTGCGTTCTACCGAAATGTATCAGCGCTTTTTAAAGGTAGACCGTACCGAGTTCCAGCAACGCGCTTTCGAGCAGTATGCACTGGAAATGGCACAGCATCCGACCATTCAGCAAGCTCATTTTCAACAGCTTACTCCACGGGACCAGTATCTGTTAAAGCATAAAAATCAGGCTTATGTAGAACTGCTCGACTTAGGCAATGGCAATTTGCAATATCGACGTAGTCCGGAATATCTGGCCCGTATTTTTGCTCCGTATCTACCGGCTGCCGAAAAAGCCTTTATTGAAAATCTGGCAGAACAGAATAAGGACCCGGTACTGGTTGAAAAACGCCTGCAGATTGAAGCACCTGAAATTGCAGCTCGTAGTCTTTTCTGGGAAGACTATCTCAAGACTTATCCCAACAGCAGCTATAAACGCGATGCCGAATATCTGCTCAAGCAATATACCTATTTCCTGTTTAGAGGTACCGAACAGTCACCAGTTTCGGAAGACTATCGCGACCGTTATGCTGTGGATACCAGCCACCTGGAAACGATCATCGGGCTGGCAAACGGCCAGAAATCGAAGCTGTCTACACAGGCACGTCTATTCTTAGAGTTTCTGGACATGAATCCGGAACAGCGTCAGCAAGCCTTGCCTGCAGACTATAGAAACCGTTCAGCAACAGAACAGATTCTGTACTATGCCCAGATCAGTCCGCCCTCACAAAAATACGATAAAGACTGTTTTACCGATGCCATCTGCATCTAGTTCATCAGTGATAGATTCAGTTCATTTGACAAGGTCTGAATCACTCCTTGCTTAAAGTTGAGAGATTTAAACCTGTTTATTCTACCTAAACTGAGCTAAGCTTTAGCCTCGCTTGACGGAGCGCGAGTAAATCCTCGCTGAGATCATGTGATTCCTTTTATCGTTATCAGGAATTGAGCATGAGTACCGTTGAACCTGATCAGGTTAATACCTGCGTAGGAATCAAGCCAGCTAAAAACCCAGCCCTTGCTTTATCTGTTCAGGATAAATCTGCCTACGTTTTTGGTCGTGCTTGATTCGTTGATGTCATTCATAAGGATCATAGCCATGAACCAGTTAACGAATCTTTCTTCTGAAACTACCCTCTCCGCTCATGAACAGGAAGCCCAGGATCTAACGCGGATTCTGCCCGCTTCACGTAAAGTCTATCTGCAAGGTTCCCGTCCTGATATTCAGGTACCGATGCGGGAGATTTCCTTAAGTGAAACCCCAACCAGTCTGGGTGGCGAACATAATCCGCCCTTAATAGTATATGACACCTCTGGTGTGTATACCGATCCCAATGTGACGATTGACCTAAACAAAGGTCTGCCGAATGTGCGTGAAAGCTGGATTGAACAGCGCAACGATAGCGAAATTCTGGATCAGCTCAGTTCTGAATTTGGCCGCCAGCGTTTACGCGATATCCGTACCGCCGCAATCCGTTTCGCGCATATCCAGAAACCTCGCAAAGCCAAGCGTGGCTGTAACATCACCCAGATGCATTATGCCAAGCAAGGCATCATCACACCGGAAATGGAATACATCGCCATTCGTGAAAACCTGCGCCAACTCGATGGTGTCGATATGCGTCAGCATGCCGGACAGAATTTCGGTGCAAAAAACCTGACTGAAATTACGCCAGAATTCGTGCGTCAGGAAGTCGCAGCAGGACGCGCAATTATTCCAGCCAATATCAATCATCCGGAACTGGAACCGATGATTATCGGGCGTAATTTTCTGGTCAAAATCAATGCCAATATTGGTAATTCTGCACTCGGTTCAAGTATCGAAGAAGAAGTCTCGAAAATGACCTGGGCGACGCGCTGGGGTGCAGATACCATTATGGATCTTTCGACCGGCCAGAATATTCATGAAACCCGGGAATGGATTATCCGCAACTCTCCTGTACCGATCGGAACCGTACCGATTTATCAGGCACTGGAAAAAGTCAATGGTGTGGCCGAAGACCTGACTTGGGAGATCTTTAAAGACACCCTGATTGAACAGGCTGAACAAGGTGTGGATTACTTTACCATTCATGCCGGCGTGCTTTTAAGATATGTACCGCTGACTGCCAACCGTTTGACCGGTATCGTCTCGCGTGGCGGTTCGATCATGGCGCAGTGGTGTCTGGCACATCATCAGGAGAATTTCCTGTATACCCATTTCGATGAAATCTGCGAAATCATGAAAGCCTATGATGTGTCTTTTAGTCTCGGCGATGGTTTGCGTCCGGGTTGTGTGCAGGATGCCAATGACGAAGCGCAGTTTGCCGAACTTCGAACCTTGGGCGAACTGACCCACCGTGCCTGGGAACATGATGTACAGGTAATGATTGAAGGTCCGGGCCATGTCCCGATGCATATGATCAAGGAAAACATGGACCTGCAACTGGAGGTCTGTAAGGAAGCTCCATTTTATACCTTGGGACCACTCACCACCGATATCGCACCGGGTTATGATCATATTACTTCGGCAATAGGAGCCGCGATGATTGGCTGGTATGGTACCGCAATGCTGTGTTATGTCACCCCTAAGGAGCATTTAGGTTTACCCAATAAAAAGGATGTCAAAGACGGCATTATTACCTACAAGATTGCCGCGCATGCAGCCGATCTGGCCAAAGGTCACCCGGGTGCGCAAGCTCGGGACAACGCCCTGTCCAAGGCGCGTTTTGAATTCCGCTGGGAAGACCAGTTCAACTTGAGTTTGGATCCGGACACAGCACGCAGCATGCACGATGAAACCATGCCGAAAGCCGCACATAAATCGGCACATTTCTGCTCCATGTGCGGACCGAAGTTCTGTTCAATGAAGATTAGCCAGAATGTTCGGGATTATGCCAGTCAACAGGCTACTCCTGGTCAGCCGGCCACATCTCAAGCCGAAATAGAAGCAGGTATGGACCAGATGAAAGCCAGCTTCCATAATTCCGGCCAAAATTTATATCACAAACTTTAAAACTTTAAAAAAAACAGTTGTCTTCAAAAAAAACTCAGATAGGATGAAAATAAATCAATTTCTTCATTCTATCTGAGCATATGAATATTATTAAACAGGCCTCTTATAATAAAAAAGACTTTCACATAGAGGCACGTGAGTTCTTGTACCGGGGATTTATCCAGGTGGAAAAAGTCAGCCTGAAACATCGTTTATTTAATCAGGAAACATCGACTCCTGTTTTGCAACGCGAGCTGATTCACCGGCCAGAAGCCGCAGGGGTGCTGATGTATAATCACCAACAGCAGAAATTCGGCCTGATTGAACAGTTCCGGATTGGTGGACTGGACGATGTTGACTCTCCATGGCAACTCGAAGTAATTGCTGGTGTTCTGGATGGAGACGAAGCACCTGAAACGTGTATCCGCCGTGAGGCACTCGAAGAATCAGGCTGTACACTGGATGAGTTACAGCATATTTTCAGCTTCTATCCTTCAGCAGGTGCCTGTTCCGAGCTGTTCCATTTATATGTGGCCCAGACCGAATTGCCTGAACAGGGCGGTATTTTTGGCATGCCGGATGAAGGGGAAAATATCCAGCTGCATATTCTGGATTATGCCGATATTCCCGTATTGCTCACCAATGGCCGCTTAAAAAATGCACCTGTTATTATGGCCTTGCAATGGTTACAGCAAGATATTCATACTGCAGGAATCTGTCTAAGGGGAAAGACATGAGTTTCAAGCAGTCGAGCATCAACACACAGCCAGATTGGACCATTATCCAGATTTCTGATACTCATCTGATGGATCGGGAAGGACTGGAATTTGCCCGGATGAATCCCGAGCAGAGTTTTCATGAAGTGATGCAGCATATTCAGCAGCGCTTTCCCCAAATGGATGCACTGATTCATACCGGTGATCTGGCACAGGTTCCGGTCGAAAGCACTTATCAGCGATATCTGGAATATATCCGGTCTTTAAACGTGCCACATTACCAGATTCCGGGCAATCATGATGACACTCGGGTCTTCCCTTTTTACCAGAATATCAATCAGGCGCATGCAATTCATTTTGGTACCTGGACCATGATCCTGTTAAATAGTGCCGTTCAAGGCAAGGTCGATGGCTGGGTGGAACAGGACCAGCTCGACCAATTGGATCAATTATTGCTTGAATTCAAGCATCAGCATGTCATCGTTGCTTGCCATCATCATCCTTTTGCGATGAAATCGCACTGGATTGATCAGCACCGGCTCAAAAATGCTGAAGATTTAAAAGATGTACTGGCTCGACATCAGAATATCAAACTGGTTCTGTTTGGTCATGTGCATCAGGATTCCTGCAACGAATGGCACGGTATCTACTTTTTATCTACACCATCCACCAGTGTGCAGTTCAAACCTGAGAGTGAAGATTTTGCGCTGGATCAGGCTGCACCGGGCTATCGTGTATTACATTTGCAACAAAATGGCGAGTTTGATACTTATATAGAACGGGTGGCACTGAGCCAGCAAAATATTAATACCGAAATTTCAGGTTATTAACTTTCCAATTTGTTTTTTTTGCATTACTTTATTGCAACCCAAGGAAATGTGATATGCATAGTCCATACATCAAAGACTATCAATAAGCATAAAAAGTCTATATGATGACGGCCCCCACAGGAGGATAATCCTTCTACAGGGTGGATAAAAATTGCATATCACCATATTTTTTGCGTAGCAATCATACGCATATGATGAGGAATGCCCTAAATGGCGAATGACAACCAAAATCAAGTCTTAGACAATCAAACTGAAGTTGTAGAAGAGAAAGCTGCAAAGCGCGTACGTAAATCTAAACCTAAAACGACTGATGGTGGTTCTACTGCTAGCTTATTTGGTATTGAACCTTATCAACCTAAAAAAAATGAAGAATATATGTCTGAAGGTCAGCTTCAGCATTTCCGCGAAATCTTGCTGGCCTGGAAAGCTGAACTGATGTCAGAAGTGGATCGTACTTTAAATACGATGCAAGACGAAAATACCGCTCTTCCAGATGTCAACGACCGTGCGACTCAGGAAGAAGAGTTTGCGATTGAGTTACGTACCCGTGACCGTGAGCGTAAACTGATTCGTAAAATTGAACAGTCGATCGAAGCGATCCAGAATGATGACTATGGTTTCTGTGAAACCTGTGGTATCGAGATTGGTCTGCGTCGTTTAGAAGCACGTCCAACGGCTACTTTATGTATTGACTGCAAAACCCTTGCAGAGATCAAAGAGAAGCAAAATAACGGTTAATGATGCTGTTGAATAATCCTCCCCTAACCCCTCCTTTAAAAAAGGAGGGGGACAATAGGATGGCTTATGTGGGTCGGTTCGCGCCATCGCCAACCGGCCCTTTGCATTTTGGCTCCCTCATTACCGCAGTTGCCAGTTACTGCGATGCCAAAGCCCATCATGGCAAATGGCTGGTCCGGATTGAAGACACCGATATTCCTCGCATTTATCCCGGCAGCGAAGATCATATCCTGCGTGCCGTGGATGCCTTTCAGCTTGAACCTGATGCCGAAATCATTTTCCAGAAAGACCGTTTAGATATTTACGAAGACGTCATCCAGCAATTACGTCAGCAAGGCCTGGTCTATGCCTGTCAATGTACCCGTAAAATGCTCGGTTCCAACCATATCTATCAGGATACCTGCCGCAACTTGGGTCTGGCTTTTGAGCATCAGGCCATCCGTTTAAAAGTTGAAGATGTTGAAATCTGTTTTGAAGACCGGCTGCAAGGTCGGCACTGTTCAGAACTGAAAAAAGATCTGGGCGATTTTGTCTTAAAACGTCGTGACGGGATTATTAATTATCAGCTGGCGGTAGTGGTCGATGACTATCTGCAAGGCATGACTCATGTGGTACGTGGGGCTGACCTTTTAGATAATACTGAACGGCAAATCTATCTGGGGCAGCTACTCGGTTATCCGCGTCTAAGCTATATGCATCTGCCGCTGGCAATGAATGATCAGGGGCAAAAACTGTCAAAACAGAATCTGGCCCAGGCACTGGATTTGACTCAGGCGCCACAATTATTAAAACAGGCACTTCAGGCTTTGCATCAGGCTGAAGTTGATTTAGATGCTCCACAGAGGATGCTGCAACAGGCAGTGGCGCAATGGGATATCGACCGGATTCCACATACAACTGAGCTACAAGGTCACTATTTATAAAAACAGCTTTTCACTTAAGCTAAAAATAACAACGAAAGCGAGAGAGGATTAAAAATGTTTTTTAT
Source organism: Acinetobacter sp. 197 (assembly GCF_048148385.1). Lineage (NCBI taxonomy): Bacteria > Pseudomonadati > Pseudomonadota > Gammaproteobacteria > Moraxellales > Moraxellaceae > Acinetobacter > Acinetobacter sp. 197. The sequence continues at coordinate 57,371 of NZ_JAYWZK010000015.1, read as the reverse complement.
TTTTGGTATTGGCCCTAAAACCAAAACAATTGAAAAAAGCCAGTTTCTGTGTCCAGTCTGCCGGACCCGTTCCGCTTATGAACTCAAACAGCAACGTCATTATTTTTCTTTATTTTTTATACCTTTGATTCCACTTTCCAAGCCTAAAACTGCTTTTGTGACCTGTTCCAATTGTGGAACCACAATGCCGAGCACAGTGCTTGACCATGCTCAGCCAGAGCCGGGACGAAATTCCAATCTAGAAGCTTGACTCTTCCCGGCTTGGATTGACCTGGCGTGTGGTTGAATCAATCTTCAGGATCAGACTGATCATGACTGCACAGATAATCAGGGATGAACCGCCATAACTGATAAATGGCAGCGTCAAACCCTTGGTCGGTAACATGCCCATATTCATGCCGGCATTTACCAGAATCTGTAACAGGAAAATGATACTGATGCCATAGGCCAGATAGCCGGCACGCAAATATTGATGCTGCAAGGCGCGATGCCCGATACGGATACAACAGACCAGCATGGTAAAGGACAAGATCAGGATGGTCGAAATGCCTAAAAAGCCAAATTCCTCACCCAAAATTGCCAGCATGAAATCGGTATGCGCCTCAGGCAAATAAGACATTTTCTGGATACTATGCCCCAAGCCTACCCCTGCCCATTCGCCACGGCCAAAGGCCATCAGGGCATTGGAGAGCTGATAACCAGTGCCTAGTGGATCTTCCCAAGGATTCGAGAAAGACAGCAGACGTTGCAGACGATACGGTTCCAACAGAATCGCGGCAGCAAAAGCTCCGACCAGGGTCATGAAGGCCACACCGAACTGAATCCAAGGTGCGCCTGCCAGAAAGAACACGCCAAGCATGGTTAAGGTAATTACCACAGTTGCACCCAGGTCTGGCTCGAGAATAATCAAACCGACGGTAGCACCCATGATGGCACTTAAACGGACCAGACCCTTGATATTATTGCGTACTTCTTCCGCACGGCGTACCACGTAGTCTGCGGTAAAAATTGCCATCATCACTTTAGCGACTTCCGAAGCCTGCAAGGTAAAACCAGCGACCCGGATCCAGCGCTTGGAACCATTGACTTCCGTCCCGACAAATAGCACGGCCACCAAAAGTACGATGGTAATAATCCACAAAAAGAAAGTGTTATTAAACCAGACTTTTAAGGGGATTTTATAAGCCAGAAAAGCTGCTACGGCAGCGACAAAAATCGAAATACCGTGCCGGCTAATATAGTGAAACGGATTTTCATGCATACGTTCTGCATAGGGCATCGAGGCAGACGCCACCATGATCGAACCGATACAGAGCAAAGCCAATACACAGAAAATCAGCACATTTCGTGGATTCAGCTCAGCAGGTAATCGAGGCACCCACTGCGTATAAAATTGATTTAATTTATTGATCGTAGTCTGAGCAAACCCAGCCATATCACGAATCCTTGTTATTCTTAATTGAGTTCATTCACATACGCAACAAACTTGCGACCACGCTCAGGATAACCCGAGAACATATCAAAACTTGCGCATGCAGGAGACAATAGCACGACATCATGTGCCTGGGTGTGCTTTTGGCAGATTTCTACCGCCTGCTGCAGGCTGTCCGCATGGATCAGTTCAGTCGTGCCCGCAATTGCCGCTTCAATGACAGGACGATCTTCACCGATCAATACCGCTACTTTGGCATATTTGCTTAATGATTCACGCAAGGCCTTAAAGTCCTGCCCTTTGCCCTGCCCACCGAGAATAATCGTGACCTTACCGCCTTGAGCTTCAATCGCCATGCCCAGACCATCTAACGCAGCTAAAGTTGCACCGATATTGGTACCTTTGGAGTCGTTATAATAGCGTACGCCCTGTACTTCCTTGACGAATTCACAGCGATGTTCCAGACCTTTAAAAGTCTTTAAAGTGTTCAGCATACTTTCTAGTGGCAAACCAATCGCTTCACCCAGTGCCAGACAGGCCAAGGCATTGGCAACATTATGCGTGCCCTGCATATACATCTCGCTACTTTTCAGCAGACGCTCACGACCACGCGCCAGCCAGATGCTGCCATCGGTATCCTTAAGAATACCGTACTGGTTCATATCCGGTGCATTCAAACCGAAACTTTGCATCGGGGTCACATCTGGGACCAAAGGACGGGTCAAAGAGTCATCACGGTTATAGACGACTTTTTTCACACCCTGGAAAATCCGGTGTTTCGCCGTGTGATAACCCATCATATCGCCATGACGATCCAGATGATCTTCACTCATGTTCAAGACCACCGCGACTTCAGCTGCCAGATTTGAGGTGGTTTCCAGCTGAAAACTGGACAGCTCGAGTATATACAGCTCAGGATCATCTTTGGTCAGGTCTAGCGCAGGACGGCCTAAGTTACCACCGACGGCAACTTTTTTACCCGCATCCGCTGCCATCAGGCCAATCAAGGTAGTCACGGTACTTTTGGCATTAGAACCGGTAATCGCCACAATGGGCTTATCCGTAGCACGGCGTAAAATCTGGATTTCACTGACTACGGGAATACCCTTGTTAATCGCTGCCTGAATTTCAGGAAGTTTAGGGTCAAGCCCGGGGCTAATCACGATTTCTTCTGCAGACAGCAATAACTCTGCATCAAACTGACCAAAACTGGTCTGAACCTCAGCCGGAATCTGGTCATGTCCTGGCGGGTTAGCTCTAGAATCTGTTACTGCAACGCGGTAGCCCTGACTATGCAAGAAATTGACTGCTGCAACACCTGATATTCCGAGTCCTGCAACGACTTTTAACCCACCACGTTGTATTAACATTTTCGCCCCATATTTTGGTCTATTTTGAAACTGACGAAATGGTAGCACTTTGCTGTTTTGAATGCCTTTTCTGATTGGCTCTTCTGCACATTTTTTTTGTGTCCATGCGTAAAAAAACCGTCATGATCATGACGGTTTTTAAAATTCAGCCAGAACAGGAAATTATTTCCATTTTACCGCTTGTTGAGCCGGCTTTACATCTGAACCTTTTTCTGAAACCGGACAGGCACAGTTGCCACCGCAGCCTGCCGCCACACCCGGTTGCAGCCATTTGGCCAGACGCTGCCAACCCTTGGCCGCACAGACATCAGACAGCTTCTGGAAGACTGAGTTAGAGGTGTTCGGAAACACCTTTTTGAATACGACCAGCATGCTCCAAAGCACCAGTGCTGTCACAATTAGAATTTCAATCATCTCAATCTCCCATACATATACATTGCAGCAAATTCAATTGGCAAAGGCCAAGCTGAGATTTAGCCCAAATAATATGAAGCAATTTGATAAGTCAGGAATGACATGAAATATGCCAGACCAAACAGATAAACAGTCATGATACTGACAGTTTTCCAGGAACCGGTTTCACGTTTAACCGTTGCCAGGGTCGCCAGACAGTGTGGTGCATAAATAAACCACACCAGCAAAGATAAACCTGTCGCAACTGACCAGCCCAGATCACCTCCACCGCTGATCAGTGCAGCCAGACCTTCAGACATTGCATCTTCATCAACTGCCGACATCGCATAGACTGTGCCCAGTGCTGCAACGACCACTTCACGCGCTGCCATCGCTGGAATCAGGGCAATACAGATCTGCCAGTTAAAACCGAGCGGTGCAAAGATCGGCTGCATCAGATGACCGAGCATCCCTGCCAATGAATAATCAATGGCCGGCAAGGTTGCCCCTTCTGGGGGCTGTGGGAAAGTACACAAGAACCACAGTACAATCGATAATGCGAAGATGATGCCACCGACACGTTTCAAGAAGATTTTGCCGCGATCCAATAAGCCGATCCAAACGTTCTTCAAGTCCGGAAAACGGTAGCTTGGCAGTTCCATCAGCAGCATGTGCTGTGATTTATCTTTGTGGAAGAATTTCAACACAAAAGACACCAGCAAGGCACTCACGATACCCGCCATATAAAGACCAAACAGCACCAGACCTTGCAGATTGAGGAAACCCCACACAGTTTGTGCCGGTATGAATGCTGCAATCAGCAAGGCATAGACTGGCAAGCGCGCCGAACAGGTCATTAAGGGGGCAACGAAAATCGTGGTTAAACGATCTCGTGGATCACTAATGGTACGCGAAGCCATAATCCCGGGAATGGCACAGGCAAAGCTGGACAATAATGGAATAAAGGCACGTCCTGATAAACCGGCTTTAAACATCAGCTTATCTAATAGAAAAGCAGCACGCGGTAAATAACCTGATTCTTCCAGTACCAGAATAAAGAAGAACAGAATCAGAATCTGCGGCAGGAACACCACCACGCCACCGGCACCGGCAATAATCCCGTCCACCACCAGACTATTCAGTAAGGGATGGGAAATATATTCGCCGAGGAACTCACCAAGCCAGCCGAAGAAGGTTTCAATGCCATCCATAAACGGAGCAGCCCAGGCAAATACAGCCTGGAAAATCACAAACATCATGACGGCCAGACTAATTAAGCCCATTACCGGATGCAGAAAAATCCTGTCAAGGAAATCGGTACGTTTATCTTCCTGATCGACGAAATTGACCACGTCATTCAGAATGTTTTCCACGCGCTGGTGACTGTTACCTTTCAAGCCACTGAGTTCGGTCTGCGGTACAGAATACTTGCCCTGATCTAGCGCATTTTTCAGATTTTCTATGCCTGAATTACGTACAGCCACCGTTTCTACCACAGGCACGCCCAGTCGTTCGGACAGCTTCTGGGTGTTGATCTGCATGCCACGTCGGCGTGCTTCATCCATCATGTTCAGCACAACCAGCACCGGACGGCCCAGCTCAATCATTTCCAGTACCAGACCCAGATGCAATTTTAGATTAGTGGCATCCACCACACATAAAAATGCATTCTGTTCCTGCTCTTCAGCAATTTTACCTTGTACGACATTACGGGTAATCTCTTCATCCGGACTGGTCGCATCCAGACTATAAGTTCCGGGCAAATCCAGTACCCGTACCGCTTTGCCTGAAGCAAGCTGAAATGTACCGACTTTACGCTCAACCGTGACACCTGCATAGTTGCCGACTTTCTGGCGAGTTCCGGTTAAATGGTTGAATAATGAAGTTTTACCGCAGTTAGGGTTACCGACAAGGACAATACGTAATGTATCACTCATGCCGACACCGCCTGCTCGATTTCAATTTTGGCTGCTTCTGATTTACGCAAAGCAAAACGTGTAAATCCAACTTGAATCAAAATGGGATCTCCACCAAAAATACCTTTAGTAATCACCTGTACCTTCGTACCGGGCACAAAGCCTAGAGTTTCCAGGCGACTCGCTACAACATCGTTGAGAGCACCTTCACCATCAGCCGTTCGACTTACTTTTCGGATGATGGCTGTTTGTTTTGCTTTTAAATCAGACAAACGCACCGTGAAAATTCCTGAACTATTTTGGACAGTATACAAACAAATGAGAATAATTAACAAATAAGATTGATTACATGCTGAATTAGTTTCATATCACATCGACAGTTTGGTGAAATTAAACTACAGTGGAGAATATCTATTAAATTCATCGCTTTTTCAGATCAGATCTTTTCACTCTATGCTGAATAAAAAACCTCGTATTCCCGCCCCTGTCCAAATTCCTGAAGTATTCAGCTATTTACAGGGTTTTCGTGACTATCTGATTGCGCAAACGGTCAGCCCGCATACCCGCAACGCCTATCTGTCCGATCTGATGCAATGTGCAGAATGCCTGAGCAAACCCTTGCCACAATGGAGTCATGATGATATTTCCGATGTGCTGATTGCACTGACCAAACAGCAAAAAAGTCCGCGTTCGATTGCCCGCTGCCTGTCTGCTTTGCGTTCATTTTATAAATTTCTGCGTGAGCAAAAACTGCGTAGTGACAATCCGGTTGCTGCACATAAAACCCCGAAACTGGGCCGGGCCTTACCCAAAGATCTCTCCGAAACAGATGTAGAAGCCCTGATTCATGCCCCGAATATCAACACGGCATTAGGACTGCGTGATCGCGCCATGTTTGAAGTACTGTATGCCTGCGGACTCCGGGTGACCGAACTGATTAACTTGCGTCTGGAACTGATCAACTTAAAACAGGGATATTTACGCATTGTCGGTAAGAGCAATAAAGAACGTCTGGTACCGATGGGCCAAATGGCCTGTGAATGGGTAGAAAAATATTTAACCGAAGCCCGTCCACAATTATATAAAACTTCGACCGATTATCTGTTTCTGACCCAGCATGGCGGCATCATGAGCCGACAGAATTTCTGGTATGCCATTAAGCGTTATGCACTGCAGGCCGGAATCCAGGCCGAACTGTCCCCACATACCTTGCGCCATGCCTTTGCCACTCATTTACTCAATCATGGCGCAGACTTACGCGTGGTACAGATGTTGCTTGGACACAGTGACCTGTCTACCACCCAGATTTATACCCATGTGGCACAGGTCCGAATGCAGCAGCTGCATGCAACCCATCATCCACGTGCTTAAATCAGATCCAGACCGAATAAACTGAGAAGTTTGACGTGTTTGCATTTTTTTTTGTTATGCTAATGCTCTGTTTTCAGTCCAAGAAGAAAAGGGTTATTTATGACATTTGCCCGCTCAAAAATTTTTATGGCTTGCACACTTGCTGCTGGTTTGGGTCTTGCTGCATGTTCCAACTCCAATAACGAAGCTAAAAAGCAAGATACACTGACTGCAAGCGCACCCGCAACGGGCGAAGCATCTACCCTCACCGAACGTAATGCACAACAGCGTTTGGTTTCTACTCTGGAAAAGCATTTCAAAACTGCCGGTATCAATGCCAAGATCACCGATATTAAAGCAACCGAAGTGCCGAACCTGTACTGGGTCAGCCTAGAAGGCATGTCTGCGGTCTATGTAACCAGTGATGGCAAATATCTGATTCAGGGTGATGTGATCCGCCTGGGAGACAAACAGCTACATAACGTCAGTGAAAGTCTGCAAGCCGGGATCAACAAAAAACTGTTTGATGGACTGAAAGCTGAAGATCTATTGATTTATCCAGCCAAAGGCAAAGCCAAGCATGTGGTCTATGTATTTACCGATGTCAGCTGTCCGTATTGCCATAAATTTCATGAGCAAATGGACGAGATGAATGCCAAAGGCATTGAAGTGCGTTATATCGCCTGGCCACGTGGTGAACAGCATATGCCGGCCATGGAAGCGATCTGGTGCAGTGCCGACCGCCGAAGTGCATTTGACCAGGCGATTGCGGGTGCACAGATCAGTGCAGCCAAATGTAAAAATCCTGTTCAGGATCAATATCAAATGGGTCTGAATATAGGTGTAAATGGTACCCCTGCAATTTATAGTTCAGAAGGAATTTATCTGGGGGGTTACCTGTCTGCCGCTGAGTTATTGAACCGGCTTAAATAACTCATTTTAATACGTTATTTAACTTTAATTTATAAATAAAGATATTCTGAAATGACCCTAGAGTCAGGCAGTTTTTTTAGCTATGATCTAGGTTCTTGTAAAAAACTGTGTAATTTGGAGTGTGACGTGAAACCAGTTCGTCTGGCAATCCTCGGTCTTGGTACTGTAGGTGGTGGTGCCTTGAAACTATTAAAAGAAAATGCTGCTGAGATTAAACGTCGCACCGGTCGTGAAATTGAAATTACCTATGTAGGCACCCGTCGTCCACGTCCTGATCTGAATCTATCGGCATCAGTCAAACAGAGTGCAGACTTGATGGACATCGTACGTCAACCTGATGTAGATGTGGTGGTGGAAGTCATGGGTGGAATTCATCCTGCTTTCGAAATTATTATGGAAGCCATGAAACATGGCAAACATATCGTGACAGCCAATAAAGCACTCTTGGCTGAACATGGTAATGAACTGTTTAAGGCGGCTGAAGACAATGCCGTGCAAATTGCCTATGAGGCGGCAGTTGCAGGTGGTATTCCCATTATTAAAGTGATTCGTGAAGGTCTGGCAGCCAACAAGATTGAATGGCTGGCAGGGATTATTAACGGTACTGGTAACTTCATTCTCAGTGAAATGCGTGAAAAAGGTCGTGCTTTTGACGATGTGCTGAAAGAAGCACAGGAACTCGGTTATGCTGAAGCCGATCCAACCTTTGATGTTGAAGGCATTGATGCTGCGCATAAACTGACGATTCTAGCTTCATGTGCATTTGGTATACCGCTCCAGTTCGATAAAGTATTTACTGAAGGCATCAGCAAAGTGACTGCGCAAGACGTGAAATATGCAGAAGACTTGGGCTTCCGTATCAAACACTTGGGTATTGCACGCCGCACAGATGCCGGAATCGAATTACGCGTTCATCCTACTTTAATTCCAGATGACCAGCTAATTGCCAATGTGAATGGCGTGAAAAATGCCGTGCTTGTTCAAGCCAACGCGGTCGGTCCAACACTGTATTACGGGGCTGGTGCAGGTGCTGGTCCAACAGCTTCTGCAGTAGTCGCAGACGTTGTGGATATTGTCCGTGATATTATTTACACCGAAGACGGTGCAGGAACCATTCCACAACTGGCCTTTGAAGCCCTGACCGATTTACCGATCTTAACTCGTGAACAAATGACGACCGGCTATTACATCCGTATTAATGCCGAAGATCAAATGGGCGTGCTTGCCGATGTCACCACGATTTTAAGCCGTGCCGGGATCAGTATCGATGCTATCATGCAGCAACCACGCTTAAAAGACCTTATTCCTATCGTGATTCTGACTGATCCAGTCAAGGAATCAAAAATGGATGAAGCCCTTCAACAAATTCAAGCATTACCCGTCATTCATGGCGAAATTGTACGAATTCGTTTAGAATCGCTTGATAATTAATCGGGTCGAGGGGACACTCTTCCCTCGCCAAGCTCTACACACAATTGGAACATCATCATGTCGAATGCCAATCGTTATACTGGTTTAGTTGACCGCTATCGCGACCGTTTACCAGTGTCTGCAACTACTCGTGCGATCTCTTTGGGTGAAGGTAATACTCCGCTGATCAAGCTTGAGAATATTCCACGCATCATTGGTAAAGACGTTGAAATCTATGTGAAGTACGAAGGCTTAAACCCGACTGGTTCATTTAAAGACCGTGGTATGACCATGGCAGTAACCAAGGCGGTTGAAGATGGTTCTAAAGCCATCATCTGTGCTTCTACCGGGAATACCTCAGCTGCTGCTGCTGCCTATGCGGCACGTGCAGGCATCAAAGCCTTCGTTTTAATCCCGGAAGGCAAAATTGCTATGGGTAAAATGGCACAGGCGATGATGTATGGTGCGATCACCATGCAAATTCGCGGTAACTTCGATGATGGTATGCGTCTGGTTAAAGAAGTTGCAGATCAGGCACCGGTAACGATTGTAAACTCAATTAACCCTTACCGTTTGCAAGGTCAAAAAACCATTGCTTACGAGATCGTTGAAGCTTTAGGTCGTGCTCCGGATTACCACTGCTTGCCAGTCGGTAACGCGGGTAACATCACTGCACACTGGATGGGCTATACCGAAGCGGTTGCCAACCAGTCGAAAGAAGAATTTGAGCAAGTCGTTTACGATGCTGAAAATGATGCTTTCACGGGTCCTAAACCGGCAGGTTTGCCAATCATGGCAGGTTACCAAGCCTCTGGTGCTGCACCGTTCCTTCGTGGCGGTCCAGTAGAAAACCCGGAAACTGTTGCAACTGCGATTCGTATCGGTAATCCGCAAAGCTTCAATCATGCTAAAGCGGTTGTTCGTGATTCGAACGGCTGGTTTGATGAACTGACTGATGCGGAGATTCTTGAAGCTCAACGTCTGCTTTCTATGTATGAAGGTGTATTCGTAGAGCCAGCATCTGCTGCATCTGTAGGCGGTGCCATCCGTGATATTAAAGCGGGTAAAATTGCAGAAGGCTCAGTGATCGTATGTACCGTAACGGGTAATGGTCTGAAAGATCCTGACACCGCAATTAAACAATGTGCTGATGCCGTAATGTTGTCGATTGATGCAACTATGGCTCAGGTAAAAGACTCAATTCTGTCAAATATGTAATTTCTGTCAGCATAAAAAAACCCTGCGATTGCAGGGTTTTTTTATGAACCAATAAATTAGATTCGTTTTGGTTGCTGAGTTACCCAAGTCATTAAACGGGTGGCATCATTCGTGCGTGCCTGCGAACTGTTAGCCCCCAATAATACCACTGCCACCGGACGGTTATTCAGGGTCGTGTGCATTACAACACAGCGCCCTGCTTCATTAATAAAACCGGTTTTAGAAATATTGATATTCCAGCCGCCATTGCGTACCAGTGCATTGGTATTATTGGATTTCAGCACGCGGTAGCCCAAGTTAAAGTCATAGCTTGGTGTTGTTGAGAACTGGCGAATCAGGCCATATTGAGAAGCAGTATTCACCAAAATCCCCAAGTCACGGGCGGAGGCCACATTACCTGGATGCAAACCTGTTGATTCCATAAAGTGAGTAGAATTCATCCCGAGTTCTTTGGCTTTTGCATTCATTTTGGCAATAAACGCTGAGCGACCACCAGGATAAGTACGTGCTAAAGCTGCCGCAGCCGGATTTTCAGACTTCATCAGGGCAAATAACAATGCTTCAGCACGGTTCATACTATCCCCTGCTCTTAAAGTCGAGCTTGAGCTCTTGCACCCTGAGCAGGAAAAATCAGCCTGTTGCAAGGTGATTTTTTCTGACATATTCAACCGTGCATCTGAAATGACCACGGCTGTCATTAATTTGGTAATGGATGCAATCGGATAGGCAGTATTGGTATTTTTACTAAACAGCACTTCACCGGTTTGTGCATCCATGACCAGTGCAGCCCGTGCATTTACAGAAGGTTGATTACTAAAATGATTAGTATCAATAATCTGTGGTGCGGTATAGGCTGGCTTGACTGCTGCTGGCGCTACTGTTCCGGCCGGACGCAAAGTAGTCATCACTGTAGCTGAACCAGGTGGCGAAGGTTCGTTGGCAGATGCATTAAAATCATCGCTCATTAACTGGTTAACTTCTTCAGAAGACCAGCTGATACTGGATCCGCCCTCTGCTGTGCCAGAATTCATAATGATCTCGGCAAAACTTGTCGTGCTCATGCTGATTAACACGGACAGGCCGAGTAGATGCCTTAGAGACTTGTTTATTTTCTTCATTATTCCTTCACTCAACTAACAGAGGTAAGATTGATTTGCGTATTACCTCTAATATGCCTTACATTTAAACACAATCCTGAACATTTTTTGTTCTTGACACTGTGTGCTAGGTTTCAGATTTAATCTTGCGAATAGGATTGCTAATTTTGTACTTTCATTGCAAGCTTATTTTGCTTTATGTAACAAAAAAATGATTTTTTTAATAGAGGGAGAGTATAGGTGATCACAGTTTTAGTTGTGGACGACCATGAATTAGTACGTACTGGAATTTGCAGAATGCTGGAAGACCATGCGGAGGTTCAGGTAATTGGCCAGGCTGAATCTGGTGAAGAAGCAATCTCTCTGGTTCGTCAACATCATCCGAATGTAGTGCTATTAGATGTCAACATGCCGGGTATTGGCGGCGTAGAAACTACGCGCCGCCTGCTACAGACGGCGCCTGAAACCAAAGTACTAGCGGTCAGTGGCCTGGCAGAAGAACCTTATCCCTCTTTACTTCTTAAAGCAGGTGCCAAAGGCTATATCACCAAGGGAGCACCCATTACGGAAATGGTACGGGCGATTAATAAAGTCATGCAAGGCGGCAAATATTTTAGTGCCGACATTGCCGAGCAGCTCGCCAGTTCTTACCTTTCCGATACACAGCAGTCGCCTTTTGATGCACTTTCAGAACGGGAAATGCAAGTGGCCATGATGGTGGTGAACTGTATCAGCGCCCAGGAAATTGCCGACAAACTCTTTGTCAGCGTTAAAACCGTGAATACCTATCGTTACCGTATTTTTGAAAAACTGAATATTGACAGTGATGTCAAACTGACTCATCTGGCCATGCGCTATGGGCTGATTAAACCTTAGCCTTTGGTGAATCATGGTGCATATGGCACAACAAAAAAACTATGCTGAACTGAATCAATATCATCTAGGTATCTGGTATAGCGCTTATCGCCTGCTGATCAGTACCGGTCTGCTGCTGATTTTTCTGCTGACCTATCCCGAAGTAAATATAGATTACCAATATCCTCAGCTGTATTATTATGCGCTGGGAATCGGGGTAGCGATCAATACTGTACAGCTGTTTGCATTGAAATGGATCAGACATCTGATCCAGCCGCAGCTGATCATGATTTTCTTTAGCGATGTCTGCATTTTAAGTTTGCTGACCTTGGCCAGTGATGGTCCTAATTTGCAGATCGGACTGCTGTTTGTAATCACCATCTTTTCTGCATCCTTATTGTTGGATGCAAAAAAAGCCTTGGTGGTCACGCTGGTTGCGGTTATCAGCGTAATTTACCAGCATTTTATCGGCAGCATTTTTGCATTTTCTTCGCTGAGTAATATCAGTAATAGTGCCTTACTGGCTTTTTTATTCTTTATGGTTTATGGCACCGGACAAATTGCCGTACGCCGTTTTCAGATTCTGGAAAATCTAAACTTTTCTCAATCTCTAGAACTGTATCGCTTACAGAATATCAACCGCTATATTCTGGAACAGATCGAAACCGGCTATCTGGTACTGGATGAAAACTATCATGTGGTACTCAGCAATCCTGCCGCCTGCAATCTTCTGGGAATTGAATCGAAATATGGCCATGAAAAGTTCACCTTATACCACTCACAACCTGATTTATTTGAACTGATCCAGTTTGAAACGCTGGAAAATGGTGAGCGTTTTCAGTTTGATTCCCAGCAAAGTCGCTATAACATTCATGTGCAGGTACAAAAGCTGATTGTACCGCACCAGACCCTCATGCTGCTTGTATTGCAGGATGCCAAAAAGCTGAATCAGCAGGTGCAACAGCTCAAACTTGCTGCTTTAGGTCAGCTCTCTGCCAGTATTGCGCATGAAATTCGCAATCCCCTGGCAGCCATTGTGCAGGCCAATGATTTATATCTGGACTCGGAAACTGAACAGCAACAGCTACTCCAGCAGATGATTGGCCGACAGGCCACCCGGATTGACCGGATTATTCAGGACACACTGAATATGGTCAAAAATAAAGAAACCCATCCGGTGCCAATTAATCTTAATGAATTTATCCCGTTATTTATCCAGGAAGATCTGGCTGATATTCGCGATCAGATTCAATTTAATATTGATATCCCCCTCATGATTCAATTTGATGAAGCACAGTTCCGGCAAATCCTGATTAACCTGATTCGTAATGCCATTCGCCACAATGCAGCAGATGCAGCCTATATTCAGCTGAATGTGCATCCCTATGAACATCGGGTCTGGATTGACATACGAGATTTTGGCTCGGGCGTGGCTGTACATGACCAGGCCTTACTGTTTAAACCCTTTTTTAGCACTTCAATTAGCGGCACCGGATTAGGACTGTATTTATCACATAGTTTTTGTGAAGCAAATCAGGCACAATTAAACTATATACAACAAGAACAGGGCGCATGCTTTCGCATCAGCTGTCAACGTATCACGCTATAAAGGGGTCAAGGAAGATGAATGGGGAACAACAACCACTAGTACTCTTGGTGGATGATGAGGAAGATTTATGTACCCTCATGCAAATGTCACTACTGCGTATGGGAATTCGTACCCACATTACCCATCGACTAGAAGATGCTAAAAAATATCTTGCCAATCATCAATATGATGCCTGCCTGACTGACCTGAACCTGCCCGACGGCAATGGTCTGGAATTAGTGGACTGGATTGGTAAGCTCTATCCCGCAGTTCCGGTCGCGGTCCTGACTGCCTATGGCAACATGGAAATTGCCATTGCTGCACTCAAAGCAGGGGCTTTTGATTTTGTCAGTAAACCGGTTAACCAGAAACACCTGGAACAGCTACTCCAAAAGGCCCTGAATAAACCGGTAGATTATTCGCATAATAATCCGAATGAAGCGCTCGAACATAAAATGCTGATTGGACAATCCCTGCCGATTCAGCAATTACGTATTACCTTACAAAAAATTGCCCGATCCCAGGCACCGGTTTTTATTACGGGTGAATCCGGCACTGGCAAGGAAGTGGTGGCCAATCTGGTCCACCGCCTGAGCAACCGTAATGAAGGGCCTTTTATTGCAATCAACTGTGGTGCCATTCCGACTGAACTGATGGAAAGCGAACTGTTTGGACATAAAAAAGGCAGCTTTACCGGCGCTGCACAGGACAAACAGGGCCTGATTCAATCTGCCCATGGCGGCAGTCTGTTTCTGGATGAAATTGCAGAACTGCCACTTTCCATGCAGGTCAAACTGTTACGTGCCGTACAGGAAAAACGTATTCGTCCACTCGGTTCAGATACCGAAATTGATGTGGATTTCCGCGTGATCAGTGCTACCCATCAGGATCTGGAAGCCCTGGTGCAACAGGGGAAATTCCGTCAGGATTTATATTTCCGTATTCATGTCATGGATCTGACTTTACCGCCGCTGCGTGAACGCGGCCAAGATATTCTGTTACTGGCTGAACACTTTATTCAGAAAATTTGTCAGGAATGGGGAATTCCCAATAAAAAACTGACTGAACGCAGTAAAGAGTTTTTATTGGGGCAATATTACCCCGGTAATGTACGTGAATTGCGTAATATTATGGAACGTGCAATTACCTTGAGTGATGAAGAACGGATTGATCTTCAGCATCTGCAGAGTGCACCCCTACGTCAGGCACTAAACAGCTCTCAGGAAATAAATACATTTACGAGCGAAATCATTGCGACTGAAACCCTGATTGCCCCTAGAAAGCTGCCTGAAGAAGGATTGGAGCTATATCTGGAAAAGGTGGAAAAAGAAATTTTACTGAATGCGCTGAATATGACCCACTGGAACCGGACACTGGCCGCCAAGAAACTCGGCATGTCGTTCCGTTCCCTGCGCTATCGTTTAAAAAAGTTCGGACTCGATACTGAAGAAGACGAATAATTATTTTTGCTGGAGCAGCAAGTCTGTGACATGGTCCAGATAGCTCTCCTCACGCATCTCCTGCTTGAATGGATAATTGAAATGCGGCTGTATTCCCCGCCCTTCAATCATCTGCCCGCTCGGGCTAAAGTACTGCGATACGGTCATCTGTAGAGCCGAACCGTTGCTTAAAGGAAAGAGTTTTTGTACCACCCCTTTGCCATAGCTTTTTTCACCCACTACCCAAGCACGGTTATGCTCTTTTAAGGCGGCAGTAAAGACTTCTGCTGCAGAAGCCGAGCGGTTATTAATCAGAACCCCAACTTTCAGATTCTGAAACTCAAAACTCGGCAAGGCCTGAAATTGCTGGTTACCTTCAGCCCGGCTTTTGGTCGATACAATCACGCCCTGATTCAAAAATAAATCGGCAGACTCTACTGCTGCAGAGAGTAAGCCCCCCGGGTTATTGCGCAGATCAAATAACACGGCTTTTAAGCGTTTATCCGAATAACTTTCAATCAGACGTTTGATTTCATTGGCAGTATCTTGCTGAAAAACTTTCACCTGTAAAACCAGGACCTGATTATTGTGCAAGCTCGATTTAATTTCGGTATCCAGTTTGGTATTGCGTACCAGACGAAAGGCCGGACTTTGGGGAGAAAGCTGAACCGTGAGCGTAGAACCGACTGCTCCACTGAGTAATTGCCGGACCTGCGCCTGATTTAGGCTGCTTAATACCTGATCGTCAATTTTATAAACGGTGACACCATTTCGCAGACCCTGTTTGGCTGAATCGGCGTCGTCACTCAGACCTCGAATCACCCATTGCTTCAGTCGTGGATCAAACTGCAGGTCGAAATCAATGCTGGCCAGCTCTCCTTCGGTATATTCACGCAGCTGTTTATAATCTTCAGGAGACAAATAACGGGAATAGCGGTCCAGGCCACTGACCAAGCCCTGAATGGCCTGCTGAAACAAGGCATCGTCATTTTTATCTTGAATATAATTGTCTTTTACAATGCCATAAATTTGTACGAATTCCTGAATGGAAGCCACAGGAATTTCAGAATACACCTGTCCATTCATTTCCATATCATCGAATGCCGGCTCGTCGGAGCCGGCACTCCAGGCTGAATGACTCAAACACATCAGTAAGCATAGTATTACGACAGACTTCCAGCGTGTTCTTGTCATTCTTTTACCTTTTCAGAATTTTATTAAAGATTATGCATCAAGCTGAATCAGGTTACGGCCCTGCATTTCAGCCGGTACCGGAACTTGCATCAGGCTTAATAAAGTCGGTGCGACATCTGCCAGCACCCCACCTTCCACGATTGTGGCCTGAGTTGGGCCGACATAAATAAATGGAACCAATTCAGTCGTATGCTGGGTATGTACCTGACCACTGTGGTAGTCCTGCATCTGCTCAACGTTACCATGATCGGCAGTCACAATCATATGACCTTTTTGCGCCATCACGGCTTCGTAAACCCGACCCAAACAGGTATCAACCGCTTCAACTGCTTTTACCGCAGCATCGAATACGCCAGTATGGCCGACCATATCCCCATTGGCATAGTTCACCACCAGCAGGTCAAATTCACCTGAATTGATCGCAGCAACCAGTTCATCAGTCACTTCATAAGCACTCATTTCCGGTTTAAGGTCATAAGTGGCTACGTTTGGCGATGGAATCAGGATACGTTTCTCACCCGGATATTCGTCTTCACGACCGCCACTGAAGAAGAAAGTCACATGGGCATACTTTTCTGTTTCCGCAATACGCAGCTGGGTTTTGCCCAGGTTTGACAGGTATTCGCCAATCGAGTTGACCAATGCTTCAGGCATATACGCCACAGGTGCATCAATCGTGGCTTGATAACGCGTCAGCATGACAAACTTCGCCAGATTTGGCACCACTTTACGTTCAAAACCGGCAAAGTCTTTTTCCACAAATGCGCGGGTCAATTCACGGGCACGGTCAGCACGGAAGTTCATGAACACCACGCTATCGCCATCCTGAATTTTTGCCAGCTCGCCAATACGGGTCGCTTTGACAAACTCATCCGACTCACCAGCTGCATAGGCCTGTTCCAGACCTTCGACTGCAGTTGCTGTGTTACGAACCGCTTCACCTTCAGTCAGCAAACGATAGGCCTGTTCAACACGATCCCAGCGATTGTCACGGTCCATGGCAAAATAACGGCCGATCATGGTCGCAATACGACCTTGACCTGGATATTGCGCAAATAGTGCATCGAGTTTTTCTAATGAAGGCTGTGCGCTTTTAGGCGGTGTATCACGACCATCTAAAAATGCATGTAAATAGACTTTGGCACCACGTTTCAGTGCGAGCTCTGCCATCGCCACGATATGATCTTCATGTGAGTGCACACCGCCTTCAGACAAAAGGCCAAGCAAATGTACTGCCCCACCTGCAGCTTTGGCTTTCTCTACTGCATCGACCAGCACTTCATGTTCAAAGAAGTCACCTGTACGAATGTCTTTGGTAATTCGGGTAAAGTCCTGATACAGCACACGGCCTGCACCGAGGTTCATATGTCCGACTTCCGAGTTACCCATCTGGCCATCCGGCAGGCCAACATCTTCACCTGAACCCGAGATCAAACCATGTGGATGCTTGTTCTGCATTGCAGTTAAATTTGGTCGTTTAGCTGCTAAAAACGCATTGTCTTCGACCGCTTCGCGATGACCCACACCATCCATAATCACCAAAACGTGAGGGATTTTGCCAGCAGTTGCATCCGTCATAATGAAATACTCTGTTCGTCTACGAATTAATCGCTCTATTTTAGCGAAGTTTATAAAAAGAGGCCATGACCCGGGTATGGTTTAGGCCTCTCATGATGATTGATTTGTTCTATTTCCCTGTGGTTTAGCGTGCCCGATGCAGCAGATATCCCCCGATACCAAACATGATCAGAATGGGAATAAATACGAACCAGGCTGGTGAGGGTGCATAAATCAGACTGGCATAGCCGAGGAAATCCTGCAGATAGAAGAAACCCAGTCCGGCAAATAAGGCGATCACCAGACGAAAACCCATGGATTGCTGACGCAACGGCCCGAAAATAAACGAACAGGCAATCACTACCAAGGCGATCAGGGCAAATGGGGAACCGACTTTCTGCCAGAAAGCCAACTGATAGGTTTTAGGCACCTGGCTGTATTCATGCATATAGCTCATAAAGCTCACTAGCTGGCTTGGCGATAAATCTTCTGGATCAATCGTCACCATATGCACATATTTCGGTTGCAAGGCTAGAGCCAGTGGCTGTTCAGCATGTTGCACCAGAGTCGCATTGCCATCTTTTAAAATATCAAACTGCTCGGTACTGTTTAATTTCCAGGCTCCGTCTTTGACAAACTCACCCTCTTTAGCCTCTAAAGTGCCACGTAAACGGTAATTGTCATCGAAATCCAGCATCTGCACATTTTTCAGCTGACCTTTGGAGTTGGCATAATCGATATAAATAAAGCGCTGACCTTCGCGGGTCCAGTAACCACGGACTTCACCGAGTTGAGCGGCTTTACTGGCACTCTTGACGCTTTTGGCCTGTTCAGTGGTATACGGAATCACCCACTCACTTAAGGCAAAAGACAACACCACCAGCAACAGGGCTGAACGGATGACCCAGCCGACTATACGCCATAAGCTTACACCCACCGAACGCATCACGATCAGCTCACTATTCGAAGCTAATGTGCCCAGTCCCAATACTGCACCAATCAGTGCAGAAATCGGCAGGATTTCATACAAATATTTCGGCGCTTCCCAGAGTACATATTTCAAGGCATCCCAGGCGCCATACCCTTCTTTGAGTGAGCCCAGCTCACCCAGATAAGTAAATAAAACCTGTAAACCCGCCAATACCGCGGTTGCACCCAGCATGGCCAGCGCAGTGGTTTGGGTCACATGTTTTGCAACTATACGACGTGCCAACATTGTTAAGACCTCACTCGCTGAATCTGTTTCTTGATTTTCGGACCCAATTTCTGTTTACGTGAGAACAAGGCACCTGCAATTGCATAGGCAATCAGGATCAATGGATAGGCCCAGATTCCCATTTCCTGTTTACTGATCCGGGTCTTTACTGCCATCAGGGCCACAATCAGACTGGCAAAGATCATGAGGGCAGGAAATAACTTAAGATAACGACCCTGTCGTGGACTTACCTCAGATAAGGCCACAGCCAAGATCAGGGCAATCAAAATGGCAAAAGGCACAAACACCCGCCAGCCCAGTTCACTGGCCACCACAGGATCCTGACGGTTCTTCCATAATTGCGAAGTCGGCAAGGCTTCAACGTCAGTACTGGCAAACTCTACTTCTTCATTACTTTCCAGGCGCAGACGATAACTTTCAAATTCAGCTTGAGTATACTGCGGTGTACCCGGATAAATCTCATAACGGCGCCCCTGGACCAGATCTACCACATTGGCAGCATCATTTGGTATTTCGATTCGGGTCGCTTCCTGTGCCAGAATCATCACATCCGGCTTGCCTTCTTTTTGCGCACGCTGATAGAAGAATATATCTTTTAAGTTTTTACGGTCTTCAGACAGGTCACCCGCATAAATGGTATAGGGTCCGGAAGAGATAAATTCTTTGGGTCGTACCAGATCAAAACCGGTACGTACCGCCTGACTGGTGGTCAGGGCTTCAAACTGGCGTATTCCCCAAGGTGCAGCCCAGAGCATGAGTCCCGCCTGAGCAATCAAAAATACCAGGGTCATCGGCACTAGCAAGCGCGCCAGTTGATGCCGGCTGACACCACTACCATTCAGGACGGCCATTTCATGATCGACATATAAACGGCCAAAAACCAGCATCAGTCCAATAAAGAAACCGAGTGGAAGAATCAGGGTCAAGAATTCAGGCAGCCGGTAGCCAATAATGCTAAATAGAATGCCTGCATCCAGACGGCCTTGTGCAGCGACCCCAAAATACTTGATCAGTCGACCACCCATCATGATCAAAGTCAATAAGGCAATCACCACCAAGGATGTCGAGATAACTTGCTTGACCAGATAACGCCGAATAATCAAATTAATTCTTCCAAAATAAGGTCTATAAAACGAGTGCTAGTTTACCCGAATAGCAAAAATATAAAACCTAAGCCGCTCAGCCCATTGAAAATCTATTCAGATAAATGTTTCAATGACTGAATGATTTACCAATCTAGACAGGCGTGAAAACAGAATATGAAACTTACAATTAATACGTCATTCCCAGAGAATGGATCAAGTCAATCTTTGTTGATTTTAGTTGACTCAGAACAGCTTCAGAATACAACAGCAACCTATCAAATCAATAATTTAGACACATTAATTGAAGCCTCTCAATTCAAGGCAGCATTGGCCGAAAGCCTGAGCCTAATTGGTCAGGTAAGTCAGTCTAGCCATGCCGCACTGATCGGCTTGGGCAAAGTTGCTGAACTGCAACCGGCCAAACTTGCAAAAATCGCACAGACTATTATTCAGGCCACTCAAAAAAAATTCAAACAGATTTCTGTAGACCTGAACCAGCTTCCACAAGAATTCCATTATCTGTTTGCCCTGTTTCTAACTCAGGCCAGCTATGGTTATGATGAATACAAATCCAAGAAAAATGAATTTGTACTTGAGCAGATCGACCTGATTGCCACCCATAGCGTATTAACTACCGAACAGTTGCAACTGGTACAAGCAGTGCAGAACGGACAAAACTTGGCACGTGACCTAGGTAACCGTCCAGGCAATATCTGTTTCCCTGAATATCTTGCAGAACAGGCGGTGGCTTTGGCCGCTGAATATCCAGACCTGCTTAAAGTCACGGTGCTGGACGAACAGCAGATGGCAGATTTAGGCATGGGTGCCTTCCTTGCAGTAAGTAAGGGTTCAGAGCGTCCGGGCCGTATTATCAGCATAGAGTATCAGTCAGAGCGTAGCGAAGCACCGGTCGTGCTGGTAGGTAAAGGCATTACGTTTGATACCGGCGGTATTTCTCTCAAACCAGGCGCAGGCATGGACGAAATGAAATACGACATGTGCGGTGCAGCCTCTGTGCTCGGCACGATGCGTGCATTGTGTGAGTCCCGCTTACCATTGCATGTCGTAGGTACCATTGCTGCAGCAGAGAATATGCCTTCAGGCAAAGCCACCCGTCCTGGCGATATCGTGACCACCATGAGTGGTCAGACCGTCGAAATCCTGAATACCGATGCCGAAGGCCGTCTGGTGCTGTGCGACACCCTGACTTATGTAAAACGTTTCAATCCTGCTTTAGTGATTGATATTGCAACTTTAACTGGTGCTTGTGTGGTCGCCTTAGGTTCAGTGCTAACCGGTATGTTCACACCAGATGATAAACTGGCAGCAGAGCTGGAAACTGCCGGTCAAGATTCGTTTGACCGGGTATGGCGTATGCCGGTACTGGAAGACTATCAGGAACAGCTTGACTCACCATTTGCAGATATTGGCAATATCGGTGGTCCAAAAGCCGGTTCTGTGACTGCTGCCTGCTTCTTACAACGTTTTACCCGTGAATATCGCTGGGCACATCTGGATGTTGCAGGTACGGCATGGAACTCAGGTACCAATAAAGGTGCAACCGGCCGTCCTGTCCCACTATTGATGCAATTCCTAGCCAACCGCGTTCAGTCGAATGGCTAAAGTCAGCTTTTATTTATTTGAAAAAAGCCCTGAACGGCAAGTGGACAGCGCTTGCCGTTTATGCCGCAAGATTCTGCGCCAGCCGGCGCGGATCTGGTTACTGTGTGCTAATGCCGAATTGCAGCAACAGCTGGATGAACGCCTGTGGAGCTTTGATCCAGGCAGTTTTATTCCCCATGGCATTGACCAGCCTCAGGCCACGGTCTGTATTTCGGCAAGGCTACCTGAAGAGTCTGACTGGATTATTTTCAATTTTAATCCGGAAGCACTTGAACCTTACGCGAAATTTAGTCACATTATTGAGATTATTGAAAACCAAGAAACGGCTAAACAGCAGGGCCGTGAAAAATTCAAACAGTATCGTCGTTTAGGCATTGAGCCAAACACCCATAAGCTTTAACCGATATTATTCATAAGGAGAGGCACGTGGCATTAAATGTAGGTCCCGATTTTAAACAGCGCTGGTTAAATGTGCCGGAAGCTGTACGTCAGACCTTTATCGATGACCTCTCTCGTATCTGCGATATTTTAAAACCTGAAACGTCTTTGGAAGAATGGCAGAGTCGTGAGCAGCGCTTGCAGCAGGAATCTGAACGCAAGATTGAAGCAGCCTATGCGCAGCGCAAGGCCGAATTGATTGAAGAAGCCCGTATTCGCAAACAGCTCGCGCTCGAAAAAGCTCTGGCCGAAAAGCGTGCCGAAGAACAAGCCTATCTAGAACAGCTACGTCTTGAAGAACAGCGAAAATTGAGCGAACAGAACCAAATGCTTGCTGAAATGAATATGCATCTAAAGACTGAAGTGCAGCACTATGTTGACCGCTTTCGGAAAAACCCTGAGCATACTTTTGACTTTGCCAAAGGCCACAGCCAGATTGAGGACCAGAACATTTTATCCGAATTAGAAAGTGTGCGTTTACGTCTGGAACTTGAGGCAGAAGCGGTGATTGAACAAACTGTCAATGCACTCAGAGAGAAAATGCGTGCTGCAGCCAAAGAAGAAATTGAGTATATCATTCAAAACTCTGAATTTTCTGAGCAGCCACGCAATAGTTAGATCATCCTTTCACATAAAAAGCCCGAACATTCGGGCTTTTTTAGTTTTATCCTAGAAAAAGTCGGCCAGCATAAAGGCGGCATTTCCGAGCAGATAACCAATACTTAATAAAGTGCCAATCCAGAGTATACCCCCCACAATATTATAGAAGCTGAATGTGGCAAAACTCATATGGGCCGATCCTGCAGCAAAAGGGCCAAATGAGCGAACAAAGGGAATAAAGCGCGCAATCACGATAGTTTTACCACCATGTTTCATAAAATAGTGATTGGTTTTCACCATATATTCTGGCTTAAAAAAACGTGAATGCTGATTGAAATATTTTAAACCGAGAACTTTCCCAGTGTAATAATTCACGCTATAACCCAGCACTGTAGCAGTAAATAGCAACAACCCCATGGAATGCAAGGTCACGATATCACTGCTGGCGCATAACGCTCCCACAGCCAGTAACAAGCTGTCACCCGGCAGAAAAAAGAAAAATACAGAACCGGTTTCTGCAAAAATCACCAGAAACAGAATTGCATAAATCCATACCCCGTATTGATCGAGCAATAGCGGCAATGACTGTTCCAAGTTAAGTAAAAAATCGAGCATTCGACCCGTCCACCCAGGCAATATTTGCAAGTTGAACTGCTGATTATCCCGAAAAATAAAAAAACAGTCTAATTTTTCAATCAGACTGTTTAGTAAATCAGCATTTTTCTTATTTTAAGAAACCGTTTTCAGCCAGAAAATCCATGCTGATTTTCGATTGTTCAGTGGTTTCAGCTGCTTTATCACCCAGCAATAAACGTTCGATATAACGTGCCAGTACATCAACTTCCAGGTTGACCTTGGTTCCCACCTTCCAGGTACCGATATTGGTCCGCTCCGCTGTATGCGGAATCAGGTTGAGACTAATGACACTGCCACGCAAATGATTAATCGTCAGACTGATGCCATCGACTGTAACCGAGCCTTTTTCTGCCAGGTATTTGGCAATTTCGGCCGGTGCCGTCACTTCATAATAAATCGAGCGGGCGTCTTCACGAACCAGCGTGATTTCGCCGACTGCATCCACATGACCTGACACAATATGACCGCCAAAACGCGTAGTCGGCAACATGGCTTTTTCGACATTGACAGGCTGGCCTGCTTTCCAGTTACCCAGTGTAGTCCGGTTCAGGCTTTCACGGGAAACATCAGCCGCATACCAGTTCTCGCCCCAGTCAATGACTGTAAGGCAAATACCGTTGGTCGCAATAGAATCACCCAGATGTACATCGGACATGTCCAGATCAGTCTGAATCCGCAAACGTACATCACCGCCAACGCTTTGCAGACTTTCAACTTTGCCGAGGCTTTCGATAATACCTGTAAACATTTTTATTTCCTTTTCAATTCTTTTACCAGAGTGCCAACTGGGTACTAACGCCGGTCGTATCCACACCGCCCAATTCTGCATAATGATGCAGCTGGCTGAGTAACTGGCGGATTGGCGGACCCGACTTGGCGTGGGTATCGGTAATCACAATAAATTCCAGTACGCGGGCACGTTCGGACTGACGCTGTTTACTAACACGATAACGCGGTACATCCTGGGTCAGCAAGCTGACCCGGCCACGTTTCAGGTTGGCCTGTAATAAATCGGTGGCGCTGATATTCCCGTCGGTTGAATAACTGGTCAGAATAAAGCGCGCATTGATGGTGGCCAGCAGGCTCTCATAGGCTTCTTTGGCATATTTAGAGGAGTTGTACTGGCTCGGACGCTCTTTGCGCCATGCCCGGTCAATCCCACTCTTAAAGCCCTTGGTATCCGGAGTCGGTAAATCGGCTTGATCCCATAAGGTCAGCGCATTCAGCACATGATAATTACTGCTATACGCATGCTGATTATACGGTGGATCCAGATAAGCCACGTCTACTTCAAAGCCGCTCATCTGGTTGGCCAGATGCTGGGCATCGACACACCACATTTCTGCGGCCATTCCCTTTTTCTGATCCGACTCGCAAAAACGGCTTGGGGTCAGCCACAGCAATGATTCAATCCGTTCCAGCGCAGTTTGGGTTTTCCCGCCCCAGCCATGGTGGAAGCTTTTGAAAACACCAGACGTATTGCTGACAAAACTGGCTGAATACAGCAAAGGGGCCAGCAAGGCAGACATTTCCACATCATCAATTGCACCTTGGGCCTGCCAGGCGGCAATCTGCTGGCGAATCGCATCAATACGCATGCCGTTACGGCGTTTGAAGAACAAACGGTCACGGGCTGGATCATAGATTTCATCATTACGTGGACAGAGGTTGTGCGTGACCCAGCCTTTGACTTCAGGCAGACGGTTCAGGTAGTCAATGGCTTTCTGATAGCCCCCAAGTTCTTTAAAAGCCGGTGCTTCCGTACAGGCCAGTACCGCATGATTCAGTGCATGGCTATACGGTTCCCAGTCATTGGCAATCACGCGATAACCATTCTGGCGGGCCAAACGTGAAACCACACCTGAACCGGCAAAAAAATCAGCAAAGATCGGCGCACGGCCATCGCTACGTTTCAGGGTTCCTGTACTCTCTAGAGCTTCCAGAATCAAATGCAGTAAACGGCGCTTATTGCCCAGATAAGGAACCAGTTGATGGAAAAGATATTCATCGGTGGTACGCGCCGCATGGCGACGTTTATGATAAACCGTAGGCTCTGAACTCATAGTGTCTCTTGAAAAGGAATTAGCCTGAAGCGCACGTCATCACCCAAGCGAGTCACATCGCGCAGCTTAAATCGGAGTTGTTCGGCCATAAGGCTGAATTCTGCATTAAACATGGTACGCGCAGACTGGCCTAATAAGGTTGGTGCAACGTAACTGATCAGTTCATCAACCAATTTTTGTTGTAAAAATGCCGTAGATAAAGTGGCTCCTGCTTCCACCAACACATCATAAATCTGATGTTGCTGAACCAGTTGCTTTAATAATTCTGCTAAAGGCTGTACCGGCAAGTGTAGCACACCCATATCTGCAAGCTCCTGACGAAATGGCCCCATCACCATCACGGTGTCGACTTGCGCTAAAATTTTTGCGTTAAGTGGTAAACGCCCCTGACGGTCCAGAATAATCCGTTTCGGTTGCACCACGGTCTTGATATCTTCAACGCCATCCAGTTGACGCACATTCAGTTCACAGTCATCCGCAAGGACCGTATCAATCCCGGTAATCATCGCGCCTGAAATCGCACGCCAGTGCTGTACATCCTGACGTGCTGCTGCACCAGTAATCCATTTTGATTCACCCGATGCCATCGCGGTACGGCCATCCAGGCTTGAAGCAATTTTTAAACGCACATAAGGTTGGCCGGTTGCCATAGCCTTCAGGAAACCTTGATTCAGCTGATGCGCTTCATCCTCACAAATGCCAACGTCTATCTCAATGCCCGCATCTTTCAGGATCTGTACGCCCTTGCCGGCCACCAGCGGATTGGGATCAGGACAGGCCACAACAACTTTAGCCACACCTGCTTCAACCAGACCCTTGGCACAAGGCGGGGTCCGGCCATAATGCGCACAAGGTTCTAAAGTCACATAAGCGGTTGCACCACGTGCCTGTTCACCGGCCTGACGCAGCGCAAAGACTTCAGCATGTGGCTGACCGGCTTGGGGATGAAAGCCTTCACCAATCACGATGCCATCTTTAACAATGACACAGCCGACATTCGGATTCGGTTTGGTGGAATATTGCCCTTGACGAGCCAATTCAATGGCACGCTGCATCCAGACTCGATCTTGATTCAATTCAGCCATGTTTATTCGTGTAATTCTCGTTGTTGCATCTGTTCAATCTGATGACGAAAAGCTTCGACATCCTGAAAATCCTGATAGACCGAGGCAAAACGTACATAGGCAACATGATCCAGAGCAAATAAAGACTGCATCACGATTTCACCGATGGTACGTGATTTCACGTCACGCTCACCCAGACGGCGAATCTGTAGCTGGATATCACTTAGCACGGTTTCAATCTGTTCCTGGGTCACCGGGCGTTTTTGCAAGGCATGCATCAGGGAGCGACGTAGTTTGGCTTCATCGAAAGGCTCATTCTTGCCATCTGACTTGATGACACGTGGCATCACCACTTCATAACTTTCAAAGGTAGTGAAGCGTTCATTACAACTGACACATTCACGACGACGACGAATCTGACAGCCTTCAGCTGCCAGGCGTGAATCAATCACTTTACTGTCTGCAGTATTGCAAAATGGGCAATGCATAGCGGTTTAATTGAGCAAATCCAGATGATTTCCGAGTGTAGCAAAAATTACAAACTTTGTAGAGCTTTACGCAACATATAGAAAAAAAACAGCCCATTCGGGCTGTTTTACACTATATATTGATTATGAGATAGTTATTATTATTCGACACGTTCGCCATGTTGGCTCAAATCCAGTCCCATACGCTCATCATCAGATGTCACACGGATTCCAATGATCAAGTCGATGACTTTCAGGATAATGAAGGTCATGATTGCAGAATAAGCGATTGTCGCCAGTACACCTTCCACTTGCACCCACAGCTGATGCATAACATTGGCAGGGGCATTGTCACCCATGATGAATTCGCTGGCAAAGAAGGCTGTTAAAATCGCACCTACAATACCACCTACGCCATGCAGGCCAAAAGCATCCAAAGAATCATCGGCTTTCAATGCGCGTTTCAGTGCCGTAATCCCCCAGAAACACACCACACCACCGATCAGACCCATCGCCAGCGCACCGCCTACGGTCACAAAACCTGCAGCAGGAGTAATTACGACCAGACCTGCAACTGCACCTGATACACCACCCAGTACAGAAGCTTTACCACGCACCAGTTTTTCAGTAATTAACCAAGAGATAGCTGCTGCTGCTGCTGCCACTTGAGTCACGATCAAGGCATAACCTGCAGAACCGTTTGCACCTAGTGCAGAACCACCATTGAAACCGAACCAGCCTACCCAGAGCAAAGATGCACCGATCACTGTAAGGGTCAAGTTATGTGGTGCCATAGATTCACGGCCCAAGCCCATACGTTTGCCCAGCATATATGCCGCTACCAGACCAGCAACACCTGAGTTGATATGTACGACTGTACCACCGGCAAAATCAAGCGCGCCATCGTTACCTAACCAGCCGCCACCCCACACCCAGTGGGTAATTGGGGCATAGACAATCACCACCCAAAGTGCGATGAAAGCAACGAAAGCACCAAATTTCATACGTTCTGCAATCGAACCGCTAATGATGGCAACCGTAATAATGGCAAAAGTCATTTGGAAAATCACGAATAGGATTTCAGGAATCGTGCCCGAAAGTGCTTCTGTGGTGATTCCCGCTAACATGAATTTATCCAGGCTACCTATAAAGGCATTGCCTTCCCCGAAAGCGAGGGTATAACCAATAATGACCCAGGCAATACTGACCACTGCAGCAGCAACAAAGCTATGTGCCATGGTCGCCAGGACATTTTTCTTGCGGACCATACCGCCATAAAATAGCGCCAAACCAGGAATGGTCATCAATAAAACCAGAGCGGTCGAGGTTAAAATCCAGGCGGTATCACCAGTATCTAGCGTTGGTTCTTCTTCTGCAGGTATTACGGCTTCGACTGGCGCTGCTTCAGCAATGACTGCTGTAGTCTCTGTTGTATTTAGTGTTGTATCGCCTGCTTCTTCAACAAGCACAATTTCTTCTGTTGGTGTTGTTGCTGTTGCAGCTTCTTCAGCCCATGCAACAGAACCACCAAAAAGAGCGCCGGCCATGCCGAACGCGAGTAGCATTTTTTTCATCGTATCCCCCAACCAAGTTTTTGTGAGTTATTAGGTACTCAGCAAACTTCGTGCCAAGTTAGACAGCGTCTGCCCCTGTTTCACCTGTACGAATACGGATGACTTGTTCCAAGTTAGTTACGAAAATTTTTCCGTCACCGATTTTTCCAGTGCTAGCCACACGGGTGATAGATTCAATTACTGAGTCAACCATGTCATCGCTGATGGCAATTTCAATTTTGACTTTCGGTAGGAAATCTACAACGTATTCAGCACCACGATAGAGTTCAGTATGGCCTTTTTGACGACCAAAGCCTTTCACTTCAGTTACAGTGATGCCTTGAACACCAATTTCAGACAATGCTTCGCGCACATCATCTAATTTAAAAGGTTTTACAATTGCAGTTACGAGCTTCATGTTTGTTTTCCTTCGGCTTATTTCACCAGTAAGGTTTTACGTTCAAATTTCATGCCAAGATCCCTAAGGTCGGGGGAAATTAGAAAGCTCGGCATGTGGTCTATTTATACCTTATTTTATACTTATAAAGTCCTTGAATCTTCAAAAAATAGACATTTTTTATGTGGATTTTTACAATATCTCTGCCCGAATAAGTCTATATTTTATCTGAAATACTATAGTCTGCATTTTAGCAATGCTAAACTGTGCGCTCCTTTCTATGGCAATGGATCAGACGATGATGGAAACCTTATTACAAGCAATTATGCAGCAAGTCGAACAACCTAAGAAAGATTTGGAACATAATCTCCGTGCCCTGTTAAATGAAGCTGTGGCTAAAATGGATCTGGTGTCTAAAGAAGAAATTGAACGTCAACGCACTGCCCTAAATAAAGCCAATTATCGTCTGGATGAATTGCTCAAACAGGTTGAGGCACTAGAAGAAAAGATTTCGAACAAAAAATAAGCACAAGTACAGTGCACAAAAGACACCAGACTTATAAAAATAACGCACCAAATTGGAACAACAATAATGTCTTTTGCCAAAATTTATACGCGAGGCTTGCTTGGCCTGCATGCACCTTTAATAGAAGTCGAGGTTCATGTCAGTTCGGGCATGCCTTCACTCACTATTGTGGGGCTTCCAGAAGCAGCAGTACGGGAAAGTAAAGACCGGGTACGGTCGGCTATTTTAAATAGCGGCTTTCAATTCCCCACCAAACGTCTCACCATTAATCTGGCGCCAGCAGATCTGCCAAAAGATGGCTCACGTCTGGACTTACCGATTG
Source organism: Acinetobacter sp. 197 (assembly GCF_048148385.1). Lineage (NCBI taxonomy): Bacteria > Pseudomonadati > Pseudomonadota > Gammaproteobacteria > Moraxellales > Moraxellaceae > Acinetobacter > Acinetobacter sp. 197. Next base: position 27,629 of record NZ_JAYWZK010000015.1, on the reverse strand, counting down.
CTTTAGGCATTTTAGTGGCTTCAGGCCAGCTCCCAGAAGATTGCACCGAGCATCTTGAATTTATTGGAGAATTGGCCCTTGATGGTCAATTACGTCCGGTCAGTGGAACCCTGAGTATTGCGATTGCCTGTCAGAGTGATCAGCATCAACTGATCCTGCCTGGCCCAAATGCCCAGGAAGCCTGTCAGCTCCCTGATTTTAAAGTCTTCGCAGCCAATCATCTGAAAGAGGTGTGTGAACATCTTTCCCAGACACAGTCCTTGCAGCAGATAGAATCCGGTTCACTTGCTACAGACCATTTTTATAAGTTTGATCTTGCGGATGTAAAAGGACAATTACGACCACGACGTGCTTTAGAAATTGCTGCAGCAGGTGGTCATTCCCTGCTGTTTCGTGGTCCGCCTGGAACAGGCAAGACTTTGCTGGCCTCCCGATTGGCCAGTATTTTACCGCCTTTAAAGACCCAGGAAAATCTGGAAGTCGCCAGTATCTATTCAGTGGCGAATGCCAATCATCCTTTTGGGCAACGCCCGTTTCGGGCACCGCATCATACTGCTTCTGCCGTGGCACTGGTCGGTGGTGGTTCACATCCCAAGCCAGGAGAAATCACCCTGGCGCATTTAGGGGTTTTATTTCTGGACGAACTCCCTGAATTCGACCGCAAGGTTCTGGAAGTCTTACGGCAGCCTTTGGAGGCAAAGGAAATTGTCATTTCCCGGGCATCACGCCAGATTACTTTTCCCGCCAATTTCCAGTTGGTGGCTGCTATGAATCCATGCCCATGTGGCTATGCCTTTAATCAGGATATCCGCTGTCAATGTTCGCCTGAAAGTATTAAGCGTTATCAGAACCGGATCTCAGGCCCCCTGCTGGACCGGATTGATTTGCATATTGATGTACCGCCATTACAGGCGCATGAGTTACAGGACAATAGACCTACAGAAAACTCGGAAACGGTCAGACAACGCGTCATTGCAGCTTATGAAATTCAGATGCAACGGCAAAACACCTTGAATATGAGTCTGAGTCCGAAGCAGCTAGAGCAATATGCCGCATTAGATCAGTCTGCTCAGAATATGCTTGAACTGGCGCAGCAAAAATTAAATTTGTCAGCCCGAGGCTATCATCGGGTCTTGCGTGTCGCACGTACCATTGCCGATTTGCATCAAAGTCCCGATATCCAAAGCCAGCATCTGTCGGAGGCTTTATCTTATCGCGGGCAGCAGCAGATTTAGAATATTAAAAAAGGCGACCTGAGATCGCCTTTTTTAAACACCAAAGATTAGAAGCTGTAGCCTAGTCCTAATACCACTTTATTTTTCTGTTTATCTTCAAAACGGTTATAACCACCAAAAATATAATTCATGCTGGCGGTGATGCCTGTATCAGCAAGTGGCTTGCTTAGACCGATATCGAAATGACGGAAACCGAAACTGTTTTCTGTTCCTTTTATGTCGCCATCTTTGGCATAAATATATAGGCCAAGTGCAGTATCCAGACTAAAATCTTTTGGCAGTGCATAGCTATAGGTGCCTTTTAGATAGGTATCCCCTGCATTACCCCAATCAAGATCTTCAAGCAATGTTTGAGCAGTCACACCAAAATCTTTGTACGTCAGACCCAGCATGGTTTCAAAACCATTTGAGCCTGTATTGCCAATATCATAATAGTAATAATAAGTTAAACCCGCTGTATAACCCCAGTCTTCATTGATTGAACCGTTATAGCCCGCATAAAAATCATTTTCAAAGGCATTGGGCAAATCATCACCATAGTCTAATGTCGAACCCCACCAGCCTGCATAGAAACCAGAAGCATGATTGTAGTCCAGCCCCCCCTGTAAAGTAGCGCCCTTATTTTCTGGCGTATTGGTAATACCACGCAGGTTATAGCTTGAAAGTACGCTGATATTTCCAGATACCGTATGTTCAGCAGCCGGTTCCTCAGCAAAAGTAAAAGAAGATGCAGCGCCCAATAAAGCAAGAGATAATACTTTTAATGTTGATTTCATTGTGTGACTCCCCCAGATCGTCTGAGACGTTTTTTATGGTCATTGATTAAACTCAAGCTCGAAACTGCAAGAGCTATGCCAATCTGGATAAAGGAAACTCGAAACAATAAAACCTACAAAATGATTAATATATAAGTTTCTGTTTTTAAATTAAAATTTAAATTATTCTAAAAAGTATGTGCTAGGTGATTTCTTGACTCAAAAGATTTGAGCACCATTCCTCCGTTTTTTAAGGCTTATACATAATTATTTACAACTTGCCCTATTTTGATTCTTCTTTTAGAAGAACTAAAATTTATGCCAAAAAACCGTGCATATTTTTTGATCATATTTTTTTACACATTATTCAGTATAAAAGCCATTTCTTCTTATTTTGCATTCTTAAAAAGATAAGTTTTACCTTCTAACAGGTTTTTGTTTATATTAATTTTTTACCAAATGGTTATAAATCCATTTTCGTTAAGTTTCGCTATTTTTTAATTTGAGTTAAAAAAATTAGACTTTAATAGAAGATCTGCAATAAAAAATGACATTTTTTCCATCAATTCTTATACAATTCTTAAAAATTCTCTACTAGTTTGTATAAGGTCATCTCCCAATGCAAAATATAAAAAAATTAACATTGATCGTTATGATTCAAGCTGCTTTGGTGTCATCTGTGTATGCCAATGAACAAGCTGAAGCTAAAGGTTTTGTTAAAGGTGCTGACGGTACGGTTTTATTCCGCACCGGTTTTCTAAGCCGTGACAAAAAGAATGGTGTAGCGGATACACGCTCATCTGCTCAAACGGCGATAGTTAAACTGGACTCTGGCTTTACTAAAGGTGTAGTTGGTTTTGGTGCAGGTATTATCGGTGATGCATCTTTCAAGATAGGCAAAAATGCACACGCGGGGAATAACATGATTCCCCTGCATAATAATGGTGCCAAAGATGCCCAAGGCCGGGTGGATCCTTATAGTACCTGGGCACGTGGTGGGGCATATGTGAAAGCTCGTGTTTCTAGTACGACAGCTACTTATGGTACTCAGGTTCTTGATATTCCTGTACTCGCAAGTAATACCGCACGTCTGGTTCCCGAGTATTTTACCGGGGTACTGGTCACAAGTAACGAAATAGACAAGCTGAAGCTTACAGCAGGTAAATTCACCAAAGACCAATATTCAGACCAACTTAGTACTGATGGCCGTCATCTGAAAAGTGCAGTAGTTTGGGGAGCAAAATACGACTTCAATGACCACCTTAACTCCTCTTATTATGGAGTTGATGTTAAAGATAAACTGGAACGTCATTATGCGAGTGTCAACTCTACCCATGACCTGAAAGATGATTCATCTTTAACTTTAGATTTGAGTGGATATCATACTAAGTTTGACAAGGATGCCAATACCTACTCTCAGACCACGACTGATCTGGCAGACCGTCATAATACAATCTGGGCGGTTTCAAGTGCCTATAACAAAGACGTGCACAATATCATGCTGGCTTACCAACAAAACTCAGGCAATGTTGGTTACGATTATGGTGAAAATGCTGATGGCGGTCAGAGCATGTATCTTCCCAACTCTTACCTTTCTGACTTTATTGGCAATAAGGAAAAATCTGCTCAGCTACAGTACAGCTATAACTTCAAAAATCATGGCATTCCAGGTTTAAACTGGACCACGGCTTTTGTTTATGGCTGGGATATCCATGTTGCGAATCCGGATAACCGCGCTGAATTAATCACCAGCAATGCTCAGGAACATGAATTTTTTAACCAGGTTAAATATACCGTTCAATCTGGTCACCTGAAAGATGCAAGCTTACGCTTACGTCACTCTTATTACCGGGCGAGTGATGACTACCAATCTAGCTATATTGGTGACACCAACGAATGGCGTATCTGGCTAGACATTCCTGTGAAATTATTCTAATTCACGCGAAATTCAAGCCATAAAAAAACCTGCATCATGTGCAGGTTTTTTTATACCAAGCTTTAAAAATTTAAAGCCCAATGAACAAAAAGCAATTATTTATTTGCTTCTGCATAAGCTTCAATTGAACTCATGACTTCCTGTTTTGCAACATCAGCCCCGTCCCAACCACTAAGCTTAACCCATTTACCTGGTTCAAGGTCTTTGTAGTGCTGGAAGAAATGTTCGATCTGGCTGATCAGTAATGGAGGAAGATCCGTATATTCCTGAACATCTTTGTAGATTGGCGTCAGTTTATCATGTGGAACTGCAACCAGTTTCGCATCAATACCACCGTCATCTTCCATGTTCAACTTACCCACAGGACGGCAACGAATCACAGAACCTGGTTCGACCGGATGCGGAGTTACCACCAGTACGTCTAATGGGTCACCGTCAAGTGACAGGGTGTTTGGTACATAACCGTAGTTTGCTGGGTAGAACATTGCTGTACCCATAAAACGGTCTACAAATAACGCATCAGAATCTTTATCGATTTCGTATTTGATTGGTGCTGCATTTGCAGGAATTTCGATGATCACATAGATATCGTTTGGCGCATCTTTACCCGCTGGGATATTGCTGTAGCTCATAGCATCACTCTTTAACAAGTTATATCTTTTAAAAAACCGCGACAATTATAACGGGTTTTAAAGAAATTTTTAGACTTTAAATCTCGAACTGTAAATATGTCCGTTGACTTGCTGACTTAAACGATCTTGATGATCAGCAGCAATAAAGCCACCGGGCATAACATCGAGAGCAACCATACAATAGAACGTAGAGTTGCCCAGTTGGCCAGATAGCAAATTCCGTACAAGGTACGAAAAACCAGATAGGCAATACCGAACGTCATGACCAACTCTTGGGGCACCACCATATATTCTGCCATCAAGATCGCAGCAATAAAGAGTGGTAAACTTTCAAAACTGTTCTGCTGGACAGCATTGGCACGACTAGCCAGTCCTGAAGACTTTTCTAAAAATTCCCGTGGATGCTGATTGTCTTTGGCGCTAAAGCCTGCAGTTTTTTTTGCAATCAATGTGAATACATAGGGCAAAAGACAAGCGGCTAAAATGAGATAGATAATCCCACTAATGCTGTGCATCTGTTTTTTCTCATAAAATTTTATCCCTATCATAGCATGGCATTTCGTGAATAAATTTTGTTAAATAGAGTGCTTTTTATTACTTGTTAAGGATTCACTATGGTCACACCTGATCAAAATGAAATGTTCGATGTCCTCGAGAAACAACGCCAGCATCAACGTCAAGTGGATCGCGTATTAAAAATTGTGCTGCCGATTGTGGCATTTCTGATCGCCGTCATTTGTGCCAATATGAACATCTGGTCACCGATCTTCACCTTTGCTCTTCTATGGATTTCTTTTTATGCTGTAGGGATCAAGCGCCTGCCTCTCTGGCACTGGTTGATCGCAATCCTGGTTTATTGCTTGCTAGATAATATTCTAAGTTATGGCAGCTTTAATCAAACCGGATTTACCCGCCAGTTCGGTACCATGTTTATTTTCTTGGGAGTAGTCGGAGTAGGCCGCCCTTATTTTGACCGCTGGTTAATGAAAAAATAAAAAGTCCAAATTAAAAAAAGCGCCTGACGGCGCTTTTTTTTTACAGAATTTAGGCAGATTTACGTAAATCTTTGCGCAGGATTTTACCTACATTCGATTTTGGCAATTCATCCATAAACTCGACATAACGTGGACGTTTATAACCGGTGAGGTTTTCTTTAGCAAATGCCAAAACCTCTTCTGTGGTTAGAGATGGATCTTTTTTCACCACAAACAGTTTCGGCACTTCGCCTGATTTTTCATCTGGTACGCCAATCGCAGCCACTTCCAGCACTTTTGGATGGGTTGCCAAAACTTCTTCAATCTCAGATGGATAAACGTTAAAACCAGACACTAGAATCATGTCTTTTTTACGGTCTACGATTTTTACATAACCACGTGAATCCATCACACCGATATCACCGGTACGGAAGAAGCCATTAACCATCACTTTGTCAGTTTCATCTGGTCGGTTCCAGTAGCCCTTCATCACCTGAGGACCACGGATTGAAATTTCACCTTGCTCGCCCAATGGAACTTCATTGCCTTCATCATCCAGAATAGCAACTTCGGTTGATGGTAACGGGATACCAATGGTGCCACTAAATTCTTCAGATGCAGGTGGGTTTGCCGTAGCGACTGGAGAGGTTTCAGACAAGCCATAACCTTCAACAATGTTGGTTCCGGTGACTTTCTTCCATGCTGCTGCAGTAGAAGGAAGTACCGCCATACCACCGCCCATTGCCATTTTTAACTTGCTATGATCAAGTTGCTTGAACTCTTCATTGTTCACCAGCGCATTGAATAGTGTATTCACTGCCGGGAAGAAAGTCGGCTGGTATTTACGTAATTCTTTCATCACTGCAGGCAGATCACGCGGGTTCGGAATCAGGACATTCGCCTGGCCTTTATACATGCCATACAGTGCGCACACCATAAACGCAAAGATATGATATAGCGGCAAGGCACAGAAAATACGGTCATCTGGCTGACCATCTTGCGCACCAAATTTACTCTGGAAAATACCGTCACACTGTAACAGGTTCGCGACTAGGTTACGGTGCGTCAGTTCAGCACCTTTAGATACGCCTGTGGTACCGCCCGTATATTGCAGTACAGCTGTATCGCTTAGGCCCAGTTCAGGACGCTTGTAATTGTTCGGGCTAACTTTATTTAAAGCAGTATTGAACTTGACGTGGCCTGGAATATCCCATGCTGGAATCTGCTTGCGCACAGAACGCAGTACAAAGTTTACCAGTGTTCCTTTCAAGGCACCCAGCATGTCACCGACAGAAGCCACTACAACATGCTTCACCGGTGTTTTACCAATAATCGCTTGGTAAACAGATGCAAAGTTCTCAATAATCACCAGAACTTCAGCACCTGAGTCATTCAATTGATGCTCAAGTTCACGTGATGTATAGAGTGGATTCACGTTGACCAGTACCAAACCTGCGCGGAACACCCCAAGTGCCACGACCGGATACTGAAGCACGTTTGGCATCATCACGGCAACACGTGAACCTTTTGCCAACCCCAAGCTTTGTAAATAAGTTGCAAACTTGCGACTCGCCTCTTCCAATTCATTGAAAGTCATGGCCTTATCCATAAAGATAAAGGCATCACGCGAGCCGAATTTTTGGAAATTACGTTCAAAAATATCTACTAGAGAAGTATTTTCTGGTGGTAATTCTACTGTTTCTGGAATCCCTGTTTTTTGGTATTCAGCAAACCAAATTTTTTCCATAATGGCCATCTCTCCAATCATAATCCTTAGTATTTCAACTGTTTTTTTCAATATCACACGCCGTTTTTAGACTTGTATATGTGCAATATTGCATCCATCTTGTCGAATCGTTGTTCATATATAACGTATTTTACAGGATGGATGCTAGTCTTATCTTTGAATCAACAGTTTATTTGCTTTTTGGTATCCGCGTGGTAAAAGCTGACCTTTTGCACCACGTTTGCCGAGATATTTTTGCAAATCATCCCCTTTTAATTTTAACTGCTGCTGTCCTGCAAGCACTTGAATTGTTTCATCAAGCTTCAATAGTGTCATGGACAAAATTTGATCACTAGCCTCAAGTTGTATCAATTTATTTCCTTTGCCTTTATTCAACACCGGCAACTCTGCTAAATCGACAATTAACAGGCGCCCTGCCGAACTGAGCAGTGCAACATGCGTGGCATCTTTGAGTAGCTGCAGGTTCATCACTTCAGCTCCTTCAGATAAATTCAGGAAAGCTTTCCCGGCTTTGGCACTGGTATCCAGCTGCTTGGCCTGGGTTTTAAAGCCATACCCTTTACTACTGATGGCCAGAATTTCAGCTTCGTCATCAGCCACCAGAACCTGTTTAAAACCCACTCCGCTGGCAGGAGAAAGTTTTGAACTGAGTGGTTCACCGAGACCACGTGCCGATGGCAGGCTATTGATTGGTAAGGCATAGCTACGGCCGGTATCATCAATCACATAGACCCGCTGGTTGGACTTGCCTTGAGCATGACTCAAGTACTGGTCACCGGCACGGAAATTCAGATTTTCAGCCTCCACTTCATGACCTTTGGCACAGCGAATCCAGCCAGCTTCAGATAACACTACCGTCACCGGATCGGCAGGCAACATTTCAGTTTCATTGATCGCAGCAGCTTCGGCACGCTGTACGATTGGCGAACGGCGATCATCACCAAATTTCTTGGCATCTTCTTTTAGTTCAGAAATGATCAGGGTCTTCAAGGATTCCGGATTGGCCAGCTGTTCACGAATCACCGCAGCTTTCGCTTCCAGTTCTTCCTGTTCACGGCGCAGTTGCATTTCCTCAAGCTTGGCCAGATGACGTAACTTGAGTTCCAAAATGGCTTCAGCCTGAATCTCGTCAATGCCAAAACGCGCCATCAATACCAATTTTGGCTGATCTTCTTCACGAATAATCCGAATCACTTCATCAATATTCAAATATGCAATAATCAGACCACCCAAGATATGCAGGCGTTTTTCGATCTTGTTCAGATGGTATTGCAGACGACGTGTTACCGTGGTTTTACGGATTTCAATCCATTCCAGCAGAATACGACGAATCGATTTTACCTGTGGACGGCCATCGGCACCAATCATGTTCATATTGACACGATAGCTGGATTCCAGATCTGTGGTCGCAAACAGATGGCTCATGACTGCTTCTGCATCAATACGGTTGGAACGCAGGACAATCACTAAACGGGTTGGATTGACATGATCCGATTCATCCCGTACATCACTGACTAGTGGTAGCTTTTTAGCCTGCATCTGGTCGGCAATCTGGGTGATGATTTTGGAACCTGAGACCTGATATGGAAGTTCGGTAATAATAATTTCGTTTTTATCGATGGTATATACCGCACGCATGCGATAACTGCCACGACCTGTAGTCTGAATTTTTAACAGTTCAGCAGGAGGAGTAATAATTTCAGCTTTGGTCGGCAAATCCGGTGCAGGAATATAGTCTGCGATTTTTTCATCGGTCAGGTTCGGATTACGAATCAGGGCAATGGTACCTTTGACTACTTCACGCAAATTATGCGGCGGAATGTCAGTAGCCATACCCACTGCGATACCGGTCGTACCATTCAGCAGGATATTCGGTACACGTGCTGGCAAGTTCACCGGTTCTTTCATCGAACCGTCAAAGTTGTCCTGCCATTCACAGGTGCCCTGACCCAGTTCAGATAACAACAGTTCGCTGTATTGAGACAGCTTGGCTTCGGTATAACGCATGGCTGCGAAAGACTTCGGATCATCCGGAGAACCCCAGTTGCCCTGTCCTTCAATAAACGGATAACGGTAACTGAATGGCTGCGCCATCAGCACCATAGCTTCATAGCAGGCCGAGTCACCATGCGGATGATATTTACCGAGTACGTCACCGACCGTACGTGCCGATTTCTTTGGTTTGCTGGTCCATTTCAGCCCCAGCTCACTCATGGCATAGACAATGCGGCGCTGTACCGGTTTCAGGCCATCGCTAATATGAGGGAGTGCCCGATCCATAATCACGTACATGGCGTAATTCAGATAAGCTTGTTCGGTAAATTCTGCTACGGAGCGGTTTTCTGTCGCATGATGCGCAAGGCTTGTCATAACAACCTATAGTCCTAAATAATTCGTTTTTGTATCAATGTTTCTTATGCTATGTCGCGGCTGGGGATGACACAAGGGCATCAAATAGCTCAGCGCGACAATTTGTGTCTTATGGCCTAAAAATATCCACTTTATAGGCCTCAAGCAACTAAAAAATCATTCACTTTATAAGCCCATCGATTCCAGGGTCTTGCCTTTGGTTTCTTCACCCAAAACCAGAATCACAAGGGCAACAGCGACCAGAACTCCAGTAAACATGGTGAAGACATAGCTAAAGCCATTCGGCATGCCCATCAAATGGGTTACGGCAAAAGGCGCTGCAATACCGCCAATCCGGCCCACTGCACCGGCCCAGCCTGAACCAAAGGCACGGATATTGGTCGGATATTGTTCCGGCGTATAAGTATAGAGCACGCCCCAGGCACCCAGATTAAAGAAGGACATCAGACAGCCCCAAATCACGATTTCAGCAACACTACCCGACTGGCCAAAGAAATAGGCCGAGATCGCACACATGCCAATAAAACCGGCTAGAGTAGGCTTACGACCCAGCTTTTCGACCAGCCAGGCTGCCACCAGATAACCCGGCAACTGCGCCAGAATCATAATCAGTACATACTCAAATGACTGGACGATGCTATAGCCTTCTTTGACCAGTAAGCTTGGCAACCAGGTAAAGATGCCATAATAGGAAAAAATAATACCGAACCAGATCAGCCAGAGCATAAGCGTACGGCGCGCAAAGATACCCGACCATAACTGGGAAAATGAAATATTCTGCTTCTCTGCGACCGGTTTCACTTCAAAAATTTCATAGACTTGAACGCCACATTGACGCTCAATCTTTTTGACCAGTGCCGAGGCTTCGTCTATACGGCCACGGTTAATCAGGAAAGGAATAGATTCCGGTATCATTTTCCAGATCACAATTGCATACAGCGCAGGCAGGCCACCAATCAGAAAAGCGGTTTGCCAGCCAAAATCAGGAATGACAAAGCGCGATACTAAAGCTGCAACTAACCAGCCCAGCCCCCAGAAGCTTTCCAGCAGGACAATAAAGCGGCCTCGCACATGCGCAGGAATATATTCGCTGACCAGCGTCACAGCCACGGGTAACTGACCACCTAGGCCCAAACCGACAATAAAACGGAAGACCAGCAGCCAGGTCAGATTCGGTGCAAAAGCGCAGGCTGCCGTGGCCAGGCTATAAATGACCAGCGTTGCAGCAAAGACTGTTTTACGCCCAAACCGGTCGGCCAGTCCCCCGGAACAAATCGCCCCAATCGCCATGCCAACAAAACCGATCGACACCACCCAGCTTTTCTGATCTGCAGTCATCTGCCAGTCTTCAGCCATTTTTGCCAGAATAAAGGAAATTAATCCGGTATCCATCGCATCAAACATCCAGCCCAGTCCAATCACCACCAGCAAGGTGTAATGAAACTTACCAATTGGTAAGCGTTGTATGCGAGAAACTAGATCCATAACAAAAATCTCTGATCAGGTGGAACGGGAGATGCTGCTTTCTCAACAGGTGGGCTGCTTTATATTTTTTATACTACGAATTAAGCACAATGCGGTGATTTTATTACCGCATTCATGTCAATGAAAAAATCAAGATTCATCTTTGGAGGATGCAGATTGCTCATCATCATCTTTATAAATAAATTTTGGCATTTCCAGACCAAAATAAATGGCGATCAGACGTAAGCTAAAACCAAAGATCAGGGTAGAAAGAATGGTGACGTCTTGTGACAAACCATAATAACTACACAACCAGTAAAAGATTACTGACACAAAAGCAATACTGGCATACAGTTCACGACGGAATACCAGCGGCACATCATTACATAAAATGTCACGCAAAATCCCGCCAGATACCCCAGTCAAAACCCCGGCAACTGAACTGACCACAAAGCCATGTCCCATTTCCAGAGAAATCTGACAACCAATAATGGTAAAGCCGATAAGGCCTAAGGCATCCAGCACCAGGAAGATATTGCGCAAATGCCGCATCCATTTGGCAATCAGGATCGTCACGAAAGCTGCACAACAGGTCAATATCAGATATTCGGGATGCTTGACCCAGGTCAAGGGATAATGCCCAAGCAGGACATCGCGAACCGAACCACCACCCAGTGCCGTGACACAGGCAATAATCATGACGCCAAACCAGTCCATACTGCGCCGGCCAGCAGACAGTGCCCCGGTCATGGCTTCAGCGGTAATTGCAACAATATAGATAACGGTCAGTAACATCGCCCTGCTTCCACCTGAGGCTTTGAGATGGCGGCTATTCTAAGCTAAATCTATGTGAAAGTTATAAGAATCCGGCACAACATTGCTTAAATTTTTTACCTGAACCACAAATACAGGGCTGTTTCATGCCGAGGGTGTGATCCGTGGTCGGATCCAGGAAATACCAGCGATCTTCAAGCTTCACAAAATGTGAAACTTCATGATGTATCTGTGCCTGCTTGCCATCATGATAATAAGCATTGAACTCAACCAATGCATGATTTTTATCCAATTTTTCATCGGCTTGAACAATCTCAAGCTTTAACCACTGATTGGCTTTGCTCCAATCGCTAATTGCCTGCAAGTCCAAGGCCTGTTGCTGACCCAGCGCGGTGGTGGTTTTGATGTAATCGATTTCATGCTTCGCGAAGGCACTGTAACGGGAACGCATGAGTTGCTGCGCAGTCTCTGCGACCCGTTGTCCTGCATGTAAGGGCTGACAACAGCTGTGATATTCACCTTGTCCACATGGACATGCTTCTGACATTTCAGTTCCATAAAAATAGCCCGACAATGCGGGCTATTTTAGCAAATTTTTGCGTCCGAACCTTTGCTATAGTCTATTCCTGCGCAGGAAGCGGAATGATATGTACTTTATCGATCTTATGGCCGTCCATGGTGACCACTTCAAAGATATGTCCATCTGCTTCAAATTTTTCACCACTATGCGGTAAACGTGCCATATGGAATAATACATAACCGGACAGGGTGGAATATTCTTCAGTTTCATTGACCAGATCACGATCCAGCAATAAGGAAACATGACGGATATCGGTGGAACCATCCAAAATCAGGCTGCCATCTTCCAGACTTTCTGCAGCAGCTTGCAGCTCATCTTCATCCGGGAATTCACCGGCAATTGCTTCAAGGATATCAATTGGCGTGACAATCCCTTCAATCGAACCATATTCATTCAGGACAATCGCCATTTGCAATGGAGCCTGACGCAATTGCTCCATCACCATCAGGACCTGGGCATTTTCATGCACGATCACCGGTTCACGTAAGTGCTTTTCAAAATCCAGCACCCCGGTTTCAATGTATTCGTTCAGGACTTTATGAGTCAGTACCACCCCGGCAATATTATCCAGTTCACCACGCGCAACGATCAGACGTGAATGGCTCATTTGCAATAACTGTTCTTTGATACTGTCGGGCTCATTGTCCAGATCAATCCATTCCAGTTCAGGACGTGGCGTCATCACCGACTTGACCGGCCGTTCCGACAGACCCAGTACCCCCTGCACCATGACACTGTGATAAATGCCGTTTTCATCATTAAAGACTTCATCAGCAAAGGCACGCGTCGCCAGAACATCTTCCGGCTCAGAAGAATCATTGTCCTGAGCAGGTTTGCCACCGAGCATCCGCATCACTGCTGAAGCAGTACGGTAGCGCATGTCGGTGGTGGTCACCATTTTTTCCTGATTGCGTTTCATGGTCTGGTTAATAAATTCGACAATCACCGAGAAGCCAATTGCAGCATACAGATAACCTTTCGGAATATGGAAACCGAAGCCTTCGACTACCAGCGAAAAGCCGATCATCATCAGGAAACCCAGACACAGAATCACCACGGTCGGATGTCTGTTAACGAAATCCATCAGGGCTTTGGATGCCCAGAGCATAATCCCGATGGCAATAATCACGGCAATCATCATGACTGACAGGTCTTTGACCATGCCAACCGCAGTAATCACGCTGTCCAATGAGAAAACGGCATCCAGCACCACGATCTGCACAATCACCATCCAGAATACCGCATGGACCGGATTTTCTTCTTTGATGACCGGTTTGGCTTCCAGACGCTCATGCAGTTCCATGGTGCCTTTAAACAGCAGGAACACCCCACCAAACAATAGAATCAGATCACGACCCGAGAAAGCATGATCAAAAATGTGGAACAGTGGATCAGTCAGAGTGACCACCCAGGCAATCGAAGCCAGCAAGATCAAACGCATCACCAGGGCCAGCATTAAGCCCACAATCCGCGCGGCATTACGCTGTTCTGGCGGCAATTTCTCCGCCAAAATGGCAATAAAAACCAGATTGTCGATCCCGAGTACAATCTCAAGAACAATTAATGTGAGTAAACCGACCCAGGCTGAAGGGTCCGACATCCATTCAAAGATCATACGCTTGGCTCCTGACACTCAGGACTGCTGCATTGAATGAACCGAGACTGTAATGAAACAGCATAATATTTTTGATATTGAACAATACCAATTATTTGACGGCGATTTATAGAGTTACACGGCCAACTACCACTACCCATTTTCGTTCTATTGTTGTGAAACCAATTTTTAGTATAGCAAGATCAAATCGAAATTCACCTTTTTTCATGGCTGTTTATCGATGAATTTTGTCTGGCTGAAATGCTGTGAAAATACAGCTGCTCACAGAATTGTCATATTTATTAATTAAGCTAGAGTCACCAGAAAGAAAAATGATAAGGTGAAGAAAATAAATGCAAAGCGTAATTCAAATGACAGATTATTTTAAAGACAACTCCCCAAAAACAACTCGTCCTTTAGTGGCACTCTATTGTGGTTCACGTGCAGGCAACAAGCCGATTTATTTAGAAAAAGCCCTTCAAATCTCGCAAGGACTGGCAGAACATGGTTTCGGGCTGGTCTATGGTGGCGCCAGTATTGGCCTGATGGGACAGGTCGCGGATGCCATGATCCAGCATGGTGGTGAAGTAGTGGGCGTCATTCCCGAATTTATGCTGGACTATGAAATTGCCCATAACCAGCTGACAGAGTTACATGTGGTGACCAGCATGCATCAACGCAAAGCCATGATGGCTGAGCGAGCCTGTGCCTTTGTGGCCTTGCCAGGTGGACTAGGTACTTTTGAGGAAATTCTGGAAATTGCCACTTGGGGCCAATTGAACCAGCACCAGAAACCGATGATGCTATATAACGTCAATGGGTTCTATGATGCCTTGATTGCACAACTGGATCGTGCCGTTGAAGATGGTTTTTTACCGCCGCAACATCGTGCCAAACTGATCATTTGTGAACATGAAGAAGAAATTTATACAACTTTAACCAATTTAGGCCATCCACAAAGATTTGTGGTTTAAACCGTTCCAATTAATAAAAAAGCGAGCACCTGGCTCGCTTTTTTCTCGGATTTTTAATACTAGGACTTATTGTCCATAATTCGTCACAAACTCATAAAACATCGGCAAAGTTGTTGCCAGAATGACCGACATGGCCAGACCGAACATCAGTTTCATGGCATCTGCACTGACATTACGTGAAGTACGATGTTTGTTGACTTCATCCAGAATCATCGACATGGCAAATTCACGACCTGCAAGTAAGCCCAGGAATACCCAGGTGGTACTCATTGGAATGTTGCTCCACTCTTTGAAAACTAACAGGATAATGGCATACATGAAGTCGATAATCGTTGCAGCACGAATGTCGGTTACACCGGTTTTGGTGTCGACAATGTTCTGGATGGCTCCGCCACGTTGATACAGAATCACGCCCAGCAACACCACGAATACCGTAATCGCAAACATCAGGAATTCAAACGGCACCTGACGTGGTACATACACGAAGATGTTGGCCAGATCCTGAATCAGCCATTGGCTCCACAGGAAACCGGTAGAGACCCACTGCAAGCCCATCCAGACCTTGGAGTGCTCCTGATGACGTGTCTTGGCAAAATGGCGTGCCAGCTGCTTGGCCACAAAACGATAGATGACAATCGCCACGATAAAGGCGACGGCATAGCCCATCATCGATTTGACCATCATCGAGCCTAGGCTGGCAGGAGAGAAGATCGTAAGCACCAGGAAGGTAGTACTGACTGGAATCCCGTATCTGGTCAGTATTAACAGGAGAATAGGCGGCACAATATACAGCCAGGTAATGCCACCTTCAGGGAAAGGAATGGTTTCTAGACGACCGTATGAGGCATCACCTACCCCGGATGCATACCAACCATAGATCAATACGACAATTAAAATTGAGCTGATATAAATCCACAATACCCACCATGGGCGATGGGAATTTGATGAAATAAATGTCCCTAAGGTTTGAGGCACATCATTTCCGACAATAGAATAGGCGGCTAAACAGAAGCCGATCACCATCAAAATCTCGATTGTCATAAACACAAACCTATACGCGAGGAGATTTCAGCACTGCTGAAAAGTTGGCCCAAGATTATGACGGTTTTATTTCATTTTAATGACAACACTGTCATATATATGCCGGTCTTACAAAAAAGAGTAGCGAAGTGCTCTGAATCTAGCAGCTTTTAGCGGCTCTAGATCGACTTGATAAATCATAGGGCGACTCCCTGATGTCATTGCTCCCTTATGCCCAGAACATGACTTTACCATGACCGATTTCTTGCAGTTCCTTGACACACGACGCTATAAAAGTTGACACGCTTTATATACGACATACCCGGCTGTTTCCTTTAAACTATTAAAAATTTTAAGCTTTCCATAATTATGAATGCCACGCCTACGCATCAAGCCCTAGATCCTGAATTCAGACTGCTGGTCTTGTTGGTGTCGATCGGCTTTTTTATGCAGGGGCTGGACAGTACCATTATCAACACGGCCCTGCCCGCAATTGCTAAGAATTTACAGGAAGATCCGCTGCGGATGCACGGTGTGGTCGTGGCTTATGTCCTGTCAGTGGCAGCCTGCATCCCCTTGAGTGGCTGGCTGGCGGACCGTTTTGGGGTCAGAAACATCTATTTTTCTGCCATTATCATTTTTTCTCTGGCATCGTTGGGCTGCGCCTGGGCTGAAAGTCTGAATGAATTACTCATCTATCGGGTATTTCAGGGCATAGGGGGTGCCTTTTTACTCCCGGTTGGCCGGCTGGCGATGCTGAAGATTATTCCGCGAACCCAGTTCTTGGCTGCCATGAGCCTAATGAGCCTGGCCGGACTGATCGGTCCGCTGATTGGACCGACCTTAGGCGGATGGATGGTCGAATATATGTCCGTGCGCTGGATTTTCCTGATTAATTTACCGATTGGCATCCTGGGTGCCCTGATTACCCTTAAAGCCATGCCCAATGTGCTTGAACCTACGGTAGCACGTTTCGATTTTGGCGGTTTTATCCTGCTCATCATCGCCATGGTATCGCTATGTCTTGGTATTGAAAATTTTGCCAGTCCACAACATCCGCTCTGGTGGAGTCTGGCCCTGATTCTGGCTGGATTGGTAGCTTCGCTTATCTATGCCTATCATTCGCACACCCATCAGAATGCATTATTCCGTAGCAAACTGTTTAAGAATAAAATTTATTCGATCGGAATTCTGGGTAATTTTTTTGCGCGTCTGGGCGGTAACTCGATTCCATTTTTATTGCCTTTAATGCTGCAGGTGGCATTTGGTTTTGAACCCTTTATGACCGGCTTGCTGATGATTCCCACTGTACTCGGTTCCCTGGCCTCCAAACCGATTATCCGCAGTATTGTGCAGCGCTTCGGCTATCGTCGTGTCTTGTTGGTCAACACCTTGTTGGTCGGCCTGTGTATTGCCAGTTTTTCCCTGACTACAGCAGACACCCCGCTCTGGTTAAGAACCATGCATTTCTTTATTTTCGGGGTTCTGAATTCACTCCAATTCGTTTCTATGAACACCCTGACTTTAAAGGATTTAAACCAGCAGGATGCCAGTAGCGGCAACAGCTTTCTGTCAATGATCATGATGCTGTCGATGAGTATCGGGGTGGCACTGGCCAGTACCCTGGTCAACATGCTGGGTGCCTATTACGGCGCTGACAATCTGGTGGCTGCTTTTCATATGGCACTGATCTGTTTGGGCTGCATCAATATTATTGCGGCCTATATTTTCTGGCATATTCCGAAAAACACCCCTGTCTAATGCGATAATAAAATTCAGACTGAGGCGGTCTTTAGACCAGCTCAGATACAGGTAAGGACTGAAGATGCAAAAACATCAGATTTGGAGCAGATATAGCAAGCCGCTTTTAGTAGGGTTTGGCTTTCTGGTCATATTGGTTACGATCGCCATGGTTTATCTCTATCTGATGAAAACCCCGTCTTCCCATGCTGCCGATTATCCAATTCAAGGATTTGATGTATCGCATCATCAAAAAGAGATCCAGTGGCAGCAGATTCCGCCTGAAAAGTATCGTTTTGTTTATCTGAAAGCCACTGAAGGCGGCGACTTTAAAGACACCCGTTTTCAGGAAAACTGGCTCAAGGCCCGGGAGCGCGGCTTTCTGGTCGGCGCCTATCATTTTTACCGGCTCTGCCGCGATGGCAGCATTCAAGCCCAGAATTTTATTGACTCCGTACCCAATAAACCGGATGCCTTACCGCCAGTGATTGATCTGGAATATGACAGCAAATGCATCAATACCTATTCTAAAGAGCAGCTTTTAAACGAAATTCAGGTGATGCACGATGCCCTGAAAAAGCATTACGGCAAGCAGCCGATTTTCTATATTTCTAAAGCTTTTTATAATATTGTACTGGTAGGAAATTTTCCCGACGTACCGCTCTGGGTACGTGAATACAAGGGTCTGCCTGATTTAAAAGATCAGCCAGCGTGGCTATTTTGGCAACATACCAGTCAGGGGAAAATTCCCGGTATTACCACACCGGTAGACCTGAATGTTTTTTATGGCTCAGAACAGCAATGGCTGGATTTTCTCAAAAAGAATGCGATTGCAGTACCTTCATATGAAGAGCAGGCGAAATAAAGTTCATCGCCTGAAAATAGGTTCTTTATAAAAACAACAAGGAAATACAAAGATTGAAATGGATAAAAGGCGTTTTACTCGGTCTGCTAATTCTTCTCCTGCTCATCGCGGGTACACTGGCTTATCTGTTGCAAGCTTCAGGAAAACTCAGGGACTTTCAAGCGTGGCAGCCGAAAACCGGTACATCCGTTCACGGTCTCACCGTTAAATTTTTTGGTGTGTCCACCCTGTTACTCGATGATGGTCACGATCAGATCCTGATCGATGGTTTCTTTAGCCGGCCATCTTTGTGGCAAGTACTTAGCCGCCCGATTCAAAGTGACAGGCTACTCCTCGAACAACTGGTGCAACGCCATGAATTGAGTCGAACCCAAACCATTCTGGTCACTCACTCACATTATGATCATGTTCTGGATGTACCGGCCTTACTGGAAATGCTTCCCGGAACTGCTGTCGTCGGTTCACCTAGCACCCTGAATATCGCCCGGGCAAACCCTAAAGTTATTCCACAGCAATTACAGCCGGTTAAGCTTGGGCAAGTACAGCAATGGGGAAACTTCCAGATCACTGCCATTCCCTCACAACATACCCCGCCCACAGCGGTAAATGATGATTTAGGCGAAGAGTTGCTGCAGCCTTTTACCCTTCCGGCCAAATTTTCCGAATTTAAAGAAGGTGGCAGTTTCGATTACCTGATTGAGCATGTGGGATATAAAATTCTGGTCAAGGCCAGTACCGGATTTATTCCAGAGCAATTACAACATCTGGAAGTCGACACCCTGTTTTTAGGCATTGCCCAGCTCTCCAGACAATCTGCTGCCTATCAGCAGCAATATCTGGCTGAAACCCTGAACCTGCTCAAGCCCAAAGTGGTGATCCCGGTACATTGGGATGATTTTTTTCAGCCTTTAAACCAGCCGCTGCAATTTTTACCCCGTCTTGCCGATGACTCCCCAAAAAGTTTACAACTTCTGATTCAGGCTGCCGAGAGACAAGGGACCAAAGTTGTCCTGCTAAGCGGACCACAGCCCTATTTACTCAACGCAGCCGTCGCTTCCCAATCCGATTAAAGCCCCTTAAGATAGCGAACATGCGCAAAATTATTCATATCGATATGGATGCGTTTTATGCCTCGGTAGAGCTGCGTGAACGTCCAGAACTGAAAAACTTACCTATGGTGATTGCTTCGCATCATCCTCGGGCGGTGGTCGCGGCTGCCTCATACCCGGCACGGGTTTATGGCCTGCGTTCTGCCATGTCCATGGGGCAGGCGCGCAAACTGTGTCCTCAGGTCATCGTGATTGAGCCGGATTTTGCCAAATACCGGCAGGTATCGGCACAGATTCATCACATCTTCCAGCAATATACTTCCCTGATTGAGCCACTGTCTCTGGATGAAGCCTTTCTGGATGTCACAGAGAATCTAAAACAAATTCCAAGTGCTACCGAAGTCGCCATGCGGATTCGCGAGGATATTTTTCAAGCCACCGGATTAACCGCGTCTGCTGGTGTAGCGCCCAACAAGTTTCTCGCTAAAATTGCTTCGGACTGGCACAAACCGAATGGCATCTGTGTGATTAAGCCATCACAAGTTCAGGGATTTATCCAGAATCTGCCCCTAAAAAAAATTCCCGGTGTGGGAAAAGTTACCCAGGAAAAACTGAGCAGCCTGAACCTGAACACCTTGGGAGATTTACAGCAGATTGATGAAGCCTTACTGATTCAGCATTTTGGCAAATATGGACGACGGCTGTTTTTATATGCTCAAGGTATTGATGAACGACCGGTCGAAGTGGAACGAGAACGCCAGCAAATCTCTAAAGAAACTACTTTTGATGATGACCTGTATCTGAGTGAATGTCGTCCCTACTGGGAGCCCTTACTGGTACAGGTTTGGCAAAGTCTGCAAAAGAAACAGCTTTCGGCTCGCGGCGTTACGGTCAAATTAAAACTCAAGAACTTTCAGGTGATGCAACACAGTAAAAGTTTTAAACAGATACTGCGTAGTCCACAGGAATTAGCCCAAGCCTTGGACTTACTGCTCGACGATCTGCATATTGCCCCGCAGATGCAATTCCGGCTGATCGGTGTAGGCGTATATCAGCTCAGCGTCCCCGAGATTGAAACCCAATTGTCACTGCTCTAAGCAGTTTCTGTTCATGTTTTAAGCATCGGTTTAAAAAGACGGCAACTTTGTTTTTACATTTTGATTTTTTAGAGTAATCTATCTGCGCAATGCATTATCCATGTATGTGCTGAGATGCTGAAAATCACCTTTACTTTCAGCATGCTGTCCTGTAATTGGCGTGACGATCAAATCCGAATATTACAGGGCAACTCTGATGTAACTCATGGAATTCCCTCCTGCATGTCTTCTGTAAATTCTTCTGTTATTCAAGAACAACGCGCACGTAAAGCTGCGCTATCTAGTTTTGTTGGTGCTGTTGTCGATTGGTATGATTTTCTCCTTTACGGCATTGTTGCAGCCTTAATTTTTAAAGATCAGTTTTTTCCCAGTATTGGCGAGAACATGGGTACCCTGGCAGCTCTGGCCACCTTTGGGGTCGGCTTCCTGTTTCGTCCTTTAGGTGGTGTAGTATTTGGTCACTTTGGTGACAAACTCGGCCGTAAAAAAATGCTGGTACTTACGGTAATCCTGATGGGAATTTCCACGGTAGGGATTGGCCTGCTGCCAAATTTCGAGGCAATTGGCTGGTGGGCACCGGTACTACTGGTGTTTTGTCGTGCCTTGCAAGGCTTTGCCGTCGGTGGTGAATGGGGCGGTGCAGCCCTCATGGCCGTAGAAAATGCACCAAAAGGAAAAAAGGCCTTTTATAGCAGTGGTGTTCAGGTCGGTTACGGCGTCGGTCTGGTTCTGGCCACCGGTGCAGTATCGCTTATACTCGCGACACTGGGTGAAGACGCCTTTGCTGAGTGGGCATGGCGTATTCCCTTTTTAGCCAGTATCGTGTTGATCGGCATTGCCATGTGGATTCGCCGTGATCAGGATGAATCTCAGGAATTTGTAGAAAAGGTGGTAAAAGCAGACCATCAGCCAGAAAAGCTGCCAATCTTGCAGGCCATCAGTAAACATCCTAAAGCTTTTTTCTATATCATTGCTTTACGTTTGACCGAATTGCTGACCATGTATCTGGTCACCAATTTCGCCCTGAACTATTCCACCAGTAATCTGGGCATGGACAAACAGTTCTTCCTGAATATTACCTTGATGGTCGGGGCCATTAGCTGCTTCAGTATTCCCTTCTTTGCCTGGCTGGCAGATAGATTCAATCATCAGAAAATGTGTGTCTGGGGTGGTTTGATTGGTGCACTCTCAGCCTTTCCATTTTTTATGGCGCTCGATGCACAAAATACCTGGATGATTATCATCGGGGCAATTTTACTGGCAAACGTTGCCCATGATATGGTGGTCAGTGTCCATCAACCGATTTTCACCTCACTGTTTGGCACCGAATACCGCTACAGCGGTGCCGGAGTTGGCTATCAGGTGGCGAGTATCATTGGTGGTGGATTTACCCCATTTATTGCAGCTGCACTGGTGATTTGGGCAGACGGTTCATGGCATTATGTAGCGATCTATCTGGCGGTGGGTTGTCTGCTGACTGCACTGGTCGCAGCCCTGATGCCCAAAACTCAGGATGAACAACATGACAGTTGAACGTTTACACGTATCGAAACGCTTTTCGGAAATTGCCATTGCCGGTAATCTGGTACATCTTGCAGGCCAGCTGGCTACAGATGTCGAACTGGATATTAAAGGGCAAACCCAACAGACTTTAGATATTATTGACCAGTTTCTGGCAGATGCCGGTACTGATAAAAGTCACATCATGTCAGTCACAATTTATCTCAAGGATATTGAGCATGACTATGCGGCTTTTAATGAAGTCTGGGATGCCTGGGTGGCGGATATCGAAGCGCTGCCTCGTACCTGTGTCGAAGCAAAACTGTATGATCCACGGGTATTGGTCGAACTGACCGTCGTGGCGGTTAAACCGGAATAATTTTCCTAGATCGATTCATAAAAAAGCATGCTTCTGGCATGCTTTTTTGTTTTAACCGACTGCTTTAATTTTACTGCGCTCTAAATCTGAATATAGATAGTATTTTTTCAGATCATTGCTAACTGTATATTTGGGCATTTTCTGCATTTGCGCTTGCTCCTGCAAAAAGTCTTGGCGCAACTGATAATATTCCGGCACATCGTCGTAACGGATCACCCGATAACCAGCCATGGTCAGTAATGCATCCTGGAACCCTGTCTGTTGTGGACGCTTAAGGATTAAAGGGTCATCTACCGCTACAACTGCCAGAATCTGATATTGCTGATCCAGAATTACAAAATCGGCAGTCAGGTTACGGTACTTGTGTCGAGTCCGGTTAAATTTGGTGGTCATTAAGGCATCATAGGAAACATGAGCCAGAATGATGCATTCTGGTAAAACTTCTCTCAGTCGAGTGAAGGTCAATTGCTCATTCAGATTGAAAATCGCACGCTGCTTCAACGCGCTGTCTTGTGGTTTGGAATTATTTCCGAGCTTTTTCCATGCCATGAGCACGACACAGAAGAGCAGGAAACTCCCAATCATAATATAGGTGGTCATGCCTAAATCCTTGCATTCTTATAATCATTTTTGTTTTATTGTTGTGCAGTATAAACCCACGCTTTATTTTAAATAGAGCTAACAACCAATCTGCTTAAATACCCATACAACCGGTATCAAAACTCGATTTTGTGTTACCTAAAATGACATCTTTTTGAATGCCAATGAAAGTGGATTTAAAGTACTGATAACGCACTCTAAAACATCCATAGAATTGATCGCAATACAAATCTGCTTAACTGTAGGACAATTCCGACAAAGTGTTATTTTTATACCACTTTTTAGCAATACATAATGCAAATAATACATCCCTTTACATTTTTTAATCATAGTCCTTAGCTACGTTACTTTACCTCAGCGCTAAAAAAAGACACCGAAGTGTCTTTTTATTAACTTAATTATGCACGTGATTTGGACTTCGCTTTAGGCTTTTGCCCACCAAAGGGTTTTTTGGTATCGTCCGTTTCACGTGGTGGTAAACCCGTGTGCTGGGTCAGAATTTGACCACGCTCAGGACGCTTCTTGGTATTTGAAGGACGGGGCTGAGCTTGTGCAGCCTTGCTACGGTTCCCCTGCTCGCCGGTACGTTTTTGCGAATCACCAGCAACCGTCGAATTTTTCTTACGCGCCGATTGATACTGACCGTCTGCGCTGCCTGCAGGCTGATAAGTCGGAATCAAATGCTGTTTCGAGTTACCAATTAAATCCTGACGACCCATTTCTTTCAGGGCTTCACGCAGTAAAGGCCAGTTGTTTGAATCATGATAACGTAAGAAAGCTTTGTGCAGACGACGACGCTTCTCACCTTTCACAATGTCGACATTTTCAGTGTAACGCGCTACTTTCGCCAATGGGTTTTTACCGGTGTAGTACATGGTGGTTGCAGTCGCCATGGGTGATGGATAGAAGGTCTGTACCTGATCGGCACGGAAGCCATTCTTCTTCAACCAAATCGCCAAGTTCATCATGTCGTAATCGGTGGTGCCCGGATGCGCCGCGATGAAATAAGGAATCAAGTATTGTTCCTTACCGGCCTCTTTACTGTAACGATCAAACATTTGCTTGAAGCGGTCATACGTACCAATACCCGGCTTCATCATTTTATTGAGCGGGCCTTTTTCGGTATGTTCAGGCGCAATTTTTAAGTAACCACCTACGTGGTGAGTGACCAATTCTTTGACATATTCTGGGTTTAAGACCGCCAGATCATAACGCAGACCCGAACCGATCAGAATTTTTTTAATACCCGGTAAGCTACGTGCTTTACGATAAAGCTGTGTCAACGGTGCATGGTCAGTATGCAAGTTTTGACATACGCCTGGGAATACACACGATGGCTTACGACAGTTCTTTTCAATCTCAGGATCTTTACATGCCAAGCGGTACATGTTGGCGGTTGGGCCGCCTAAGTCCGAAATAATGCCTGTGAAGCCAGGTGCTGTATCACGAATCTTTTCTACTTCACGCAAAATCGATTCTTCAGAACGGTTCTGAATGATACGACCTTCATGCTCTGTGATTGAACAGAAAGTACAACCACCGAAACAACCACGCATGATGTTTACAGAGAACTTAATCATGTCAAAAGCTGGGAAACGTGCTTTACCATAAGATGGATGTGGCAGACGTGCATAAGGCAGATCAAACACATAATCCATTTCTTCCGTGGTTAATGGAATTGGCGGTGGATTTAACCATACGTCACGCTCACCATGCTTTTGAACTAATGCACGTGCATTACCTGGATTGGTTTCAAGATGCAAAATACGATTGGCATGTGCATAAAGCACTGGATCAGCAGCAACTTCTTCAAAAGCAGGCAAACGGATTACGGCCAATTCACGCGGCGGTAATTTATGTTTAATTGCTTTAGATGCCGGTTGTAGCTGCACGATTTGCGTATTTTCGTCCAAATTATCGCCTTCACGGACAATTGGATTGGCTACATGTTCTTTTTGGAAACCCTGGTACTGACTCGAGTCCTTCCCCTGCTCAATTTCACAACCTTCAATATCTTCAGTCATGACATAAGGGTTAATAATTGGATCGACACGACCAATGGTATCGACATCATTCGATGCGATTTCAACAAATTTGGCTTTCGATGGGCGGTTGTGTTTATTGACAATAAACGCTGTACCACGAACATCGGTAATATCTTGGATTTTTTCACCACGCGCCAAGCGATGCATGATTTCAGTAATGGAACGCTCACCATTACCGTACATCAACAGATCAGCTTTAGAGTCCATCAATACTGAACGACGCACTTTATCTGACCAGTAATCATAATGCGCAATACGACGTAGTGAGGCTTCGATCCCACCTAACAATACGGGCACATCTGGATAGGCTTCGCGTACACGCTGGCAATACACGGTTGCTGCACGGTCAGGACGTTTGTTTGGCTGGTTGTCTGGTGAATAGGCATCGTCGGAACGGATTTTGCGATCTGCCGTATAACGGTTGATCATTGAGTCCATGTTGCCCGCAGTTACACCCCATGCAATATTGGGTTTACCCAATACACGGAAGGCTTCAACATTGGTCCAGTCTGGCTGCGCAATAATCCCGACACGAAAGCCTTGCGCTTCTAGGGTACGCCCAATAATGCCTGAACAGAATGAAGGATGATCAATATAGGCATCGCCACAGACTAAAATAAAGTCACAACTGTCCCAGCCGAGTTGATCCATCTCCTCGCGTGACATCGGCAAAAATGGCGCAGGTTCAAAACACGACGCCCAATATTTGTCGTAATCAAACAACGCTGTAGGCGCTGTCTGCATGGTATAAGCAGTAGACATGGCTAGCAATTCTCGGCTGGCAGATGGAAGATCAAAAAATAGATCAAAGATGAAAGCCGAGCATTTTAGCATGAATTCAGCTGAGGTTGCTTGATTATAATTTATACAATACTGGCTTTAAGACCTTAATCAGGAATATATGCTTATTCTGTTTCTAGTCTGCTTATTTTAGGTTTTAACTGTTGAGCTACCAATAAACCGACTATCAAAATAATGCCGATGAATAAACTGAGGCCGCGCCATCCGGTATTTTCCCAGACCAGACCACTCGAGCTGCCAAGCACACTGGATCCAAGATAGTAGCAGAATAAATAAAGTGATGATCCTACAGCACGATACTGTAAAGATTGCACAGACACCCAACTACTGGCCGTGGAATGTGCAGCAAAAAATGCAAAGGTAAAAATGAGCAGACCAATAAAAACAAGCACCAAGCTGTTGACTAGCATCAACACTAATCCTAGCAGCATGCTGGCAAGCATGGCCACCAATACCTGGAAACGTCCAAATTTCTGGCTCCATGCCGCCGCACGAGGCGAACTATAAATTCCTGCCAGATAGGTAATAGAAATCACGCCAATCCAGACATGCGACAGCTCAAAAGGTGACTGAATCAGGCGATAGCTGAGATAATTAAAGACTGAAACAAAACAGCCCATCAGGATGAAACCTTGCAAGAACAAGATTCGCAGTTTGGGATCACTCAGATTATGCTGAAATGCAGTAAGGAAGCGGCTTAATTTAATAGGATAAGCTTGAAAATTCCTGGATTTAGGCAACAAAAAATAGAAGATTGTCGCAATACAGAGGTTAATTAGTCCAATGATTAAAGTCGCTGATTGCCAGGAAATAAAGTCTACCAATACCCCAGCAATCAAACGGCCACTCATACCACCAATCGCAGTTCCAGAAATATAGAGTCCCATGGCCAAACCGATATCTTTCGCGGCCACCTCTTCCCCAATATAGGTCATCGCCACTGCGGCCACGCCACTCACGGTTAAACCAATTAATATTCGGGTAGCCAGAAATACTGACCAAACTGGCAATACAGCACTCAGTAACAACAATACTGAAACTGAAAATAAAGACCAGACCATAATCGGCTTGCGGCCAAAACGGTCCGAGATTAGTCCAGTAAAAATAAGACCAACAGCTAATGCAATGGTAGAAAATGAAAGTGGAAAACTGCTTTGCGTAGGAGAGATATGAAAATAGTCTGCCAGAATCGGCATCATCGGCTGAACACAATACAATGAAGAAAAAATTGCAAATCCAGCCAGAAACAAGGAAAACAAAACCGCTTTAAAGGCAGAGGACCCATATTCAATATGGCTTGAAGATAAATTTGAGGACATATCCGCTCCAGAAACCTGTTCCAGTATACGCCTACCCTGCGGATTTTCTGCTGTGGTTTTATGTGAAAAATAATATTTATAAGCTTTCGACTAAATTCCCCGCATAAAAAAACACCCCCGGCCTTTAGACCGGGGGTGTTTCGAATAATGAGCTGGCGATGACTTACTCTCACATGGGT
>NZ_JAYWZK010000014.1:0-91698 GCF_048148385.1 Acinetobacter sp. 197 | reverse complement strand
GGGCCGTTAGCTCAGTTGGTAGAGCAGTGGACTTTTAATCCATTGGTCCCGCGTTCGAGTCGCGGACGGCCCACCATTCTTTTCCAAGAATGCCCTCTCAGATTTACTTCTTTATATTTCAATTATTAAATACGATTTCTGCTCGTGTATTTCTGCATCCAGATTTTAAGCTCACGTGTCCAACAGCTCATATTTATTGTATTAATTTAAATCTTCTTTGAACCACGTCTTAGACTGGATCGACCAATTTTATCTGACATTATGGTTCGACATGAAAGGAAGTATCTTTGACCAGTTCATAGGCTTTCGAAGGTGCCGGATAACCTCGCTCAAATAATTCGCGGTTGGTTTTTTCCTTCTCACTGTAAATTTTTTCCAGATTCATAACCAGATGGTTCGAATCCTTAATCGTATAATAAAAACTCGCCCCTTCTTTACGGTTTATGACCAATTCAGTACGTTCCGGGTTGATCGACCAGCGATCCTTACGATAGGTGGTATTATGAGCTGTGCTGCTTCTCGTATTATCAATAAAAACTTTGCCATACTGAAAAATACTACGGTGTACCGTACCATCCGGCAGTAAAGCCAAAATATATTCTGCCTTACCTTCTGTACAAGGTGCGAAACGCCCATCACAGTCAATTTCGGTATGATAGCGACCAATAAATGTTTTGGCATAATCGGGAACAGTGGTCGGATTTAGATCCGCCTCAACTGGAACAGCAGCCAGCCCTACAGCCTGAGTTAAGGATTTGGCACTGACTGCGACTACACCTGCGGTCGTATTGGCAGCAGAAACCTTGACCCCTTCTTCTTCTACAGCCTCTTGCTGATCTTCCTGTTCAGGCTTGACTTGATGCTGGTCACAGGCCTGCAAAATCACCACGCTCCCCAGTATCAGGCTACATTTAAGAAAATTGCTTGATGTAAAACGTGATATATCTACTTTCATTTTTTTAACCGACCCAGACCTAAAACATGGCGAGTAAAAAACACACAGCAAAGCTGATGAACTTTACATAAGAGTTCAATAGAATTTTCTATATGTTAGTAACTCTTAGACCGGGTTTTAATCTTTCTTAACATTACTTAACGATTTTATTTGTAATCAGCACTTTAAAAAGTTCGATCTAACGCCATTTCTTTTAATAATATGGATCTATTTTCTGGATTCAAACCTATTTTATCAGGAGATTTTAATGGCCAATGTTGGTTTATATCGCTCTAACCGCTCAAACATGATTGCAGGTGTGATGGGCGGTATTGCTGAACGTTTTGGTTGGAACGCAAATTTATTACGTCTTATCTTTGTGCTAGTTTCAGTGATGAGTGCCGCTTTTCCGGGTATTCTGGTTTATCTGATACTTTGGTTAATCATGCCAAAACAACCGTACAGTATTGAACATGATGGCGCTTATCAGCCCCAAGGCTATCAAAATCCTGTACGCACCGTTAATCAGGATAAACGCGATTATTAAGGTGTATAGCAAGGTTTAACTAGCGTTCTTGACAGGTTTCATCGAAGAGCTTCCTCCTTTCACCCCAGTTAAATGGGATGAAATTTTGATGCCACGGTAATTTCCCCAAGTTATTGTGGCTTTTTTTTGCCTATATTTTTTGTTATTTCTTAGCTGTATTACAGCTTTTCACTTTCTTTCTCAGTTAAATTCACGATAAGTTCAATATTCTAATTTTTGAAATGGATTTCACATGACTCAGGCAGAATGGATGATGCTCTGGCTCTGTGCCGTAGCAGCCCTGCTCCATGGTTTAAGCGGCTTTGGCTTTCCCATGATGAGTACGGCTGTTCTGTCCAGTGCATATCCGCTTAGCATCGCGGTTACTCTTGTCATTCTGCCCTGCCTGCTGCTGAATCTGATCATGCTGAATGCCGATCCTGTGCATAGCATGTTGAATAGCATTGGCTATTATATAAAACGCTATTGGCCATTGATACTCAGTAGCCTGATCGGCAGTGTACTCGGGGTCAAGCTGTTACTTTGGCTAAATGAGGCTTATTTAAAACTGTTATTGGGTCTGGTGATTGTATTTTATGTCTTGGACCAGTTACGGACACGGCCATTGCAAGTTAGTCCACATATTTCCAGCATGCTCTGTTTTGGTTTACTGGCCGGCATCATTGGAGGTGCGACCAATGCCATGGCACCTTTTCTGATGATGTATCTGATGAGTTGCCAGCTGTCTAAAACAGATATTGTCATTATCAGCAATCTCAATTTCATTGCAGGTAAACTGATCCAGCTGTTTTTACTGTTTCCAATTCTGATCACGCTGGAAACCCATCAACAGCATATTCTGATCGGGATCAGCCTATTCGCCCTTGCTGGTGTCTGGATCGGAGGCAAAATACGCCATCGTTTGTCTCAGCAGCACTTCAAATGGATTGTCCTGGCTTTACTCTTTGGCTTGGGCCTGTATGCCCTATGGCAAAGTACTGGATTATTACAACAATCTGGTTATAGTATCTTTAAATAGGATATTTTTTAAGCAAAACCAAATTACAAATTCAAAGTTAATATAAAAAATGATGTAAATAAAAACCTTGCAAGGAGAGCATATGACTCAGACCAACCTAGCTACCCCGACCAATGCCATGCCTAAAGGGCTGCTGAAAGGCTGGATTCTTATTCTTGTCGCAGCCATGGTGGCCTATGGTTTATATCTTTACCTGCCCTATGACCAGAATGCCAATAAAGGACTGGCACTTTTAGCCTTTATCGGTATCTTATGGTTGACTGAAGCCATTCATATCACGATTACAGCTTTACTCATCCCCGTGATGGCAGTATTGCTAGCCATGCCAATGGCCTCTGGTGAAGAACTGGTTCCGATTACCACACAAGCCGCTTTGGCTACTTTTGCCGATCCTGTCATTTTCCTGTTTTTTGGTGGTTTTGCGTTGGCCACAGCGTTGCATATCCAGAAACTGGACCGGAAAATTGCCATGTGGATCATCTCCCTGTCCAGAGGGCATCTGGGCATTTCTGTACTGGCGATTTTTGTGGTGACGGCGCTGCTGTCCATGTGGATTTCCAATACGGCGACTGCTGCTATGATGCTGCCTTTGGCCCTAGGCTTGCTTTCACATCTGGATGTCAGCAAGGATCGTAAAACTTTTGTCTTTATCCTGCTCGGCATTGCCTATTCGGCCAGTATTGGCGGACTGGGCACCATGGTCGGTTCACCTCCGAATGCCATTGCTGCCAAGGCCCTCGGCTATGATTTTGCCGACTGGATGAAAATCGGCTTGCCGATGATGTTCATTATTCTTCCCGCCATGCTGGTCAGTTTATATCTGGTACTACGTCCAAAACTGAATCACAAAGTACAATTTGTAACTGAAGATATTCCTTGGACCGGCACCCGTATAGCCACCATGATCCTCTTTCTTTGTACTGCAATTGCCTGGATTTTCAGTAAAAAATTCACTGAAATTTTTGGTATTTCCCAGCCGGATACCTGGATAGCAATTTTGGCTGCCTGTATGGTGGTGATTCTGGGTACCGCAAGCTGGAAACAGATTGCAGAAAATACCGACTGGGGGGTCTTGTACCTGTTCGGTGGTGGTCTGACCTTGAGTGCCATTCTGAAGGATTCAGGCAGTTCGCTGGTACTGGGTCAAACTCTGGCCAATGCCTTTGGTGACGCCTCCCCGCTGATAATTATTTTTGTAGTTGCTACATTTATTATCTTCCTGACTGAATTTACCAGTAATACCGCTTCAGCTGCCCTGCTGGTACCAGTATTTGCCGCAATTGCGGATCAGATGGGAATGCCCAAAGAAATTCTGGTGATTGTCATTGGCATTGGTGCCTCATGTGCCTTTATGCTGCCGGTAGCGACCCCGCCAAATGCGATTGTTTTTGGAACCGGTTATATCCAGCAAAGCGAAATGATGAAAGTTGGTTTTGTGCTGAATATTATGTGTATCTTTATTATTTCACTGTTTATTTACTGGTTCTTTATTTAATCATTACAGCTCTTAAGCATCACACCCTTTACAAAGCACACTCCGGTGTGCTTTGTCGTATTATTCGCCTATATGTTGAATCTTTCTCTCATCAAAAATAATATGCTTTTAACAATGCTAAAGATAAAGCTCCTAGATGAAATATCAAAAAGTGGTAAACAGATATTGGACAGGATATTTCACTTAATCTCTCAACCGATCCGAAACTCTCTCTGGAAAATGACACCCAATCTCGTGCTTGCACCTTTGATCATGAGCCTCATTTTATTTTCTTATGCGCTATTTCATGAGGTCAGTTATGGGGGTTTTCTCCATTTTCAAGAGTCTATTTTCGGCACTTTTCCTCAGTTTTTTCATCTACCTGACATATTGGACGATGGTCTTTATCTATGAGTGACTCACCTGCTGCTACGCCGTTATCAGCTGTTTAATATCCTCACGATTTTAATGAGCAGCATTGGAAACCCTGATTCTGGCCTACATCTCGCATCCTCCAAGCGAAGCTTTTAGTACCCATTTTTTGTTTTTACTGAATTTCTCTCTACCAATGATACTGTTTTACAGTTTACTCAGCTGGCAAGTCGACCAGACCTGATCAGGTATGGTCGCTTATATTCCATTTTAATCCGGTTTTAAGCTTTCATTTTAAAATGATTCAGCTCCTGGTTGAGGGCAGCAATCATGTCTGCCCGGCTGATAATTCCCACCAATTGCTGCTTGCTTACCACCGGAATATAGTTGAAGGAACGCTCGACAAAATATGGCACCAGATCCTGAATGGGCTGTAAGGGCTGTACCGTGATCACCTTACGGGTCATGATATGTTTGACCTGATGCTCCCAGCTGCTGCGCACATCGGTAGCACGCTTGAACCATTCCACCACCTGATACATTGCCAGCGTACCGACCAGTTGTTCATCTGCATTAACGACGGGCAGGCTCATCAGGTTCATCTGCTTGAACTTGTCCAGTGCATGCTGGATATCATCATTTTCATGCAGGGTTGCCACATCCTTCGTCATAATATCCTGGCAGCTAAATTCATGCACCGCACGCGCATTGGCGCGGTTTTGTGCCTCCAGAATGATTTTTTGCAGGTCATATTCACTGATGTCCAGCAGCTCGGTATGCTGGTCCAGCACTTCCTGAATATCCTGCGGTTGAATCGTCACTTTCTGGGTCGGCGTCGGGTCCTTGGAACGGCTATTTAACTGGGCCTGCTGCGGATAGTTCTTTCCAATCATCCGGTTAAAGACAATGGCAATCCCCATGAGCAGAATTGAATTGAGCAGCACCGGATAAAATACAAAGGCATAACCCAGTTCATGCACCGGATGACCACCCAGCACTGCAGTAATGGCCACGGCGCCACTCGGTGGATGCAGGGAATCCGTGGTCATCATCAGGACAATTGCGGCAGCTACAGCCAGACTAAAAGCTTCAGTGGGATTGGCAATCAGCAAGGCACAGCTCACCCCAATGACGGCAGCAATGGTATTGCCGACCAGAATGTTCCAGGGCTGTGCCAGAGGACTGGCCGGTACCGCAAACAGCAATACCGAAGAGGCACCCATCGGGGCAATGTACCAGGCTTCAAAATCCCCCAGAATCCATAAACTCAGCAGGGAGGAAACCACCAGACCTAGCAATGCCCCTATTCCGCAGAGCAGGCGGTCTTTGAGCGGAAGGACTTTGAAATTTGGTTTTAGGGTATTGAGCCAGTCGAGATGGGAATGAAACACAGTGCGCCTGATCTTATGGTTTGCAGATTTTGCGCATTATAGAACCAAGCCAGATGAAAGGCATCGCTGTTTTACATCTTTTCACCATTCGCGAATACATGTTTTTTAAAAAAATATTTCACTCAGGTTAAAACATTCATTCGGCTTTTTATAGAATGATCACTTCATCACCGGTAGTCATTTGCATGGAAAAATCCTTGCTAACCTTCTACTTAAATAGCTGTTCAAATCTTTTTAAAGCAGCTTAATGGCTGATTTCAGGTTGAATCAGTGGCTGGATTTTTAGCAGCTCGACCTGACCATAATAGGTTGAAAATGCGACATCACCGGCATCGACGCCAGTGCCAATCCGAATGAGATTTTCAACCGGAGCCAGACGGGTCGGATCAAACTGCACCCACCCTCCGTCCAAATACGCTTCAAAAATGGCATGAAAATCGGGTAAAAACTTTTCAATTTCCACATAGCCAACCACCATACGTGCCGGAATGCCCAAGGCACGGCACAATGCAATGCCTAAATGGGCGAAGTCACGGCATACGCCTGCGCGATGCACCAGGACATCTGTAGCGGTGGTAAACTGGTCAGAACTGCCAGAAGCATAAAAAATGTTATTATAGATCCACTGCTCAATCGCTTTGACCCGCGTATAGCCGGGTGTCATCCAGCCAAACGAACGTTTTGCCATTTCCAGCAATAAATCCGAATTGCAATAACGGCTGGCCAGCAAATAAGGCAGCACTTCATCAGGTAGATCAGGAATAGGCACTTCATTCAGACCTTGCTGCCGTTCAAAAGAAATGCCCGGTTGCCGAGCCACGTTCGCAATATAATTCACCTCAAAAACCTCACAGGGTTCGACCTGCAAGCGAACATGACGGTTTTGATGCTGTGCATCCTGAAATTCATGCCATACCACCGGCAAATTAAAGTGCAGTTGCTCTTCAATAATCTTCTGATCAGGGTGATGTGCCGCCTGGAGCATAAAAATAAATTCTGTAGGTTGCACGATCTTGTATTTTAAATGGCAGTGAATACGGTAAGTGATCATGAAGTTCCTTATTTTTAAACGTTATTATATTGCGTGAATCTTAAACTAATTTTAGAACAACAATCGTATAAGCTCCGTTGAACTTTATAACTCTCGAGTTTACAGCAGGTCATCCATCTGATTTATTCCTGGTTTTCAGTTCGGCCGGCATTTATTGGCAACGTTAAAATCGTAGTACGCCTTTCAGCAAGCCCTATCATTCCCGCCTCTTTTATTTTTTCAAAAAAGGATAGACACATTAACCCTTTGCCACTCCCCTGCAAAGTCCTTATAATTGAGCACAATTTTTCTCTAATTTTAAGTGGATGACCATGAGTCGCGCCATATCGCATATTGATACCTTCCAAGGCTTAATTCTTGCCTTACAAAACTACTGGGCGGAGCAAGGCTGCGTCGTTTTACAACCTTACGATATGGAAATGGGTGCAGGGACATTCCACACTGCAACTTTCTTACGTGCCTTAGGTCCTGAAACCTGGAATGCGGCTTATGTTCAGCCGTCACGCCGTCCGAAAGATGGTCGTTATGGTGAAAACCCGAACCGTCTGCAACATTATTACCAGTTCCAGGTGGTGCTTAAACCAAACCCGGACAACATCCAGCAGCTTTATCTTGATTCATTAAAAGCGATTGGTATTGACCCGCTGGTACATGATATCCGTTTCGTGGAAGATAACTGGGAATCTCCGACACTGGGTGCTTGGGGCTTAGGCTGGGAAGTATGGCTGAACGGTATGGAAGTAACTCAGTTCACATATTTCCAGCAAGTCGGTGGTGTTGAGTGCTACCCGGTTACAGGCGAAATCACCTACGGTCTTGAACGTCTTGCCATGTACCTGCAAGGTGTAGACTCGGTTTATGATCTGGTTTGGACCAAAGGCCAGTTCGGTACCGTAACGTATGGCGATGTGTTCCATCAAAATGAAGTAGAACAATCGACTTATAACTTCGAATATGCACCTGTCGACAAGATGTTCGAACTGTTCGACTTCTATGAAGCTGAAGCAACGCGTTTAATCGAAGCTGAACTGCCATTACCAGCTTATGAGCAAGTGATTAAAGCGTCACATTGCTTCAACCTGCTGGATGCACGTGGCGCAATTTCTGTGACTGAACGTCAGCGTTACATTTTACGTGTACGTACATTGGCCCGTTCAATCGCGACCAGCTACGTGGCTGCACGTGCGAAACTCGGTTTCCCGATGGCAGAACCTGCATTACGTGATGAAGTGTTGGCACAATTGAAAGCGCAAGTTGAAGCGGAAGCAAAAGTTGAATCTAAGGAGAGCAAATAATGTCTAAACATACCGTTTTGTTCGAATTGGGTTGTGAAGAACTTCCACCAAAAAGCCTGAAAAAATTACGTGATGCACTTAAAGCTGAAAGTGAAAAAGGCTTAAAAGATGCAGGTCTGGCTTTTGATTCAATCGAAGCCTATGCAGCACCACGTCGTTTAGCACTTAAAATCGTCAATGTGGATGGTGCACAGGCAGATACACAAAAACGTTTTGACGGCCCTGCCAAACAGGCAGCGTTTGATGCTGAAGGCAAACCAACCAAAGCTTTGGAAGGCTTTATGCGTGGGCAAGGCATTACTGTAGATCAGGTTTCTACTTTCCAGGCCGGTAAAGTTGAAAAAGTCTGCTACTTAAAAAACGTAAAAGGTCAAAGCCTTGACGTTTTACTGCCACAAATTTTACAAGCAGCTTTAGACAACCTGCCAATTGCAAAACGTATGCGTTCTGCAGCAAGCCGTACTGAATTCGTACGTCCTGTGAAATGGGTGGTGTTGTTAAAAGATAACGATGTGATTGACGCAACCATTCAGGATCATAAAGCAGGTAACGTGACCTATGGTCACCGTTTCCATGCACCTGAAGCGATCACTTTAACGCATGCTGACGAATACTTAAGCAAGCTTAAAGCAGCGCACGTTGTAGCTTCATTTGAAGAGCGTCAAGCGATCATCGACCAGCAAGTGAAAGCTTTGGCTGATGAAGTCAATGCCACTGCGATTGTACCTGCGGATCTGCGTGACGAAGTAACGGCACTGGTTGAATGGCCTGTTGCACTTCGTGCAAGCTTCGAAGAACGCTTCCTTGCAGTTCCTCAAGAAGCATTGATCACCACCATGCAGGACAACCAAAAGTACTTCTGTTTGGTAAATGCTGAAAACAAATTACAGCCTTACTTCATTACCGTTTCAAACATTGAGTCTAAAGATCCGACTCAAATCATTGAAGGTAACGAGAAAGTGGTTCGTCCACGTTTGTCTGATGCTGAATTCTTCTTCTTGCAAGATCAAAAGCAACCGCTTGCATCGCGTAAAGAGAAACTGGCGAACATGGTGTTCCAGGCAGAACTCGGTACGCTTTGGGACAAATCGACACGTATTGCGAAATTGGCTGTTGCACTTGCGCCAATTACAGGTGCAAACCCTGCTGATGCAGAGAAAGCTGCCCTTCTTGCAAAATGCGATTTAACTTCTGAGCTTGTGGGTGAATTCCCAGAACTTCAAGGGATCGCGGGCACTTACTATGCGCGTCTTGAAGGCGAAAATGATGAAGTGGCTGAATCTCTAGGTGAGCAATACCTGCCTAAATTCGCGGGTGACGTTTTACCGAAAACCAAAACAGGTACAACCATTGCCCTTGCCGACCGCTTAGACACATTGACGGGTATTTTCGGGATTGGTCAAGCGCCGACAGGTTCTAAAGACCCGTTTGCACTACGTCGTTCTGCAATTGGTATTTTACGTCTTGTGACTGAAAACGAGCTTGATGTTTCAATTGAAGATCTGATCAAGCTGGCTTTGGCTGCTTATGGCGATGTATTGAAAGATCACGACAAGACTTTGGCAGATGCTGTTGCATTCCTTGAAGGTCGTTACCGTGCGAAATACGAAGACCAAGGCGTTGCGGTTGATGTGATTCAAGCGGTTCAAGCCTTGTCTCCAAAATCACCGCTTGATTTTGACAAGCGTGTAAATGCAGTCAATCACTTCCGTGCATTACCTGAAGCGGCTGCGCTTGCTGCTGCCAACAAGCGTGTTGCGAATATCTTAGCGAAAGAAGCTGAGCCTGAAGGAAGCGTCGTTGAAGCAAATCTGGTTGAAGATGCTGAAAAAGCATTATTCGCTGAACTTGCGAAAATCACGCCTGTGGTCGAGCCTTTATTTGCTGCGAAAGACTACACTGCTGCGTTGTCTGCACTTGCTGCTCTTCGTGCGCCAGTGGATGCGTTCTTTGACGGTGTCATGGTCATGGCTGATGATGCTGAGCTGAAAGCAAACCGTTTACGTATGCTTGCTCAGCTTCGTGACTTGTTTACGAAAGTGGCTGATATTTCGGTGTTACAGCACTAATCCATAACCTCTTGTAAGTTAAAGAAAACCCCGCTATAAATTAGTGGGGTTTTTTATAAAAAATGAATAATGATAAATTTAGAAGCTAATCTTATAAATCTGTTTATGACTGGTGACGAGTTTTCAGTTAATGATTCAGATCATGAATATAAAGATACGACGATCATAAGCTGTAACGGTTATACTTTTAAATTCAAACAACATGATATTAATCTGAAACCTATTAATTTTTGCAATCAAACATTAATCACTACCACTGTCAGTATTAACAATGTTCCCAAAGAAAAAGTCGAAGAAGTTTTAGAGACCATAGATAATATATGTTGGTTATTATCTTTCGCCCAACAATGCCCAATCCAACGCTGTAATTACAAAATAAAAAACCTAAAAATAGAATCCATAAATTGCTCAGCTAGCCTAATTAATCCCCCGAAATACATTATTGAAAATAGAGGGAAATACATAAAACTTTTTATTGAACAAGTCTATGAAAAATTTATAAAAATTAAAGATACTCGTCTTTTAACCACTGTTTTTGGATATTTATGTGAAGCCAATAAGCATCATTTAGCATTAGAACCAAAACTGATTTTGCATTACGTATTAATTGAAAATCTAAAATATACTTTTGCCAAAGAACAAGGATATAAACAGAAAAGTAGTTTTTTTTATCATCCAAAATATCCAAATCTTAATCATCTATGCCCTGACAAAACTGAATATTGTTTTGATGAAAAAATTGGCTTGTGGGTACACAAAAAGTATGGGAAATGTGGTTCTGCTGAAATGATAAAAAGGATGTTTGAATCAACTAGCATTCAAAGAACTAAAATAAATCCTATTTTAAAAAATCGAAATAAAATCATCCACGAAGGTATTTTATTAGCATTCTCAGACCCGACTTATACACAAACAGCGATCGAAGACTTACATAATGTAAGTGATTTACTACGACAGTATATTTTTACTCTTTTAGGCTATAAAGGCTCATATTTTAGGAGTAGAGATTCAGGCTTCTGTTCAGTATGTATCATCTAATATCTAACTAACCAATCTATCGTCAATTCCCTATACTCAACTCAACAACACTCAACAACACTCAACAACACTCAACAAGAAAGAATCATATGAAATTTAAATCATTCATAAACTAATGAAAAATAGATAATATTTGCAATTCACTCTTGGATCATGCTAGAAATTGGAGAAATAATAAAAAATTAAATCCTTGAGAAAACATTGAAAAAGAACATCTTAATAACAGGCTGTATAGTGCTGTGTGTATGGGGTTTACAAGCCTGTGATATCACGATATCTAGTGATGACTCTTCTACGACGCCAGCCAACGAAAATACCGTGGCGACATTTGACTGTAATAAGCAAAGCAAAATGAAATTTCGTGAGGAAAATAGCAATATTACCTTGGACGGACAATGTGAAAGCGTACAAATTGTGGGTAAAAACAATACCTTTATTATTGCCAATACCCAATCCTTACAAGTTTCAGGCACTAAAAATACAGTATATGTGAAACAGGCCAAAACCGTACAGTTGGCGGGAACAGGCAATAAACTGCATACAGATCACACCAACTCTATGGCAGTTGCAGGCATGAGAAATAGTGTGAAAGCCAATACCGTTAATAAAATCCAGGTTGCAGGAATGTTAAGCAAAATTGATATCAATACACTTGGTTCAATTAACCTTGCCGGGCTGGGGTTAAGAGCTGAATATCAACAAAGCGTAGACTCCACACAACCAATCCAATTTCACAATTCAGGTGTTTTCAATAAAGCGGAACAGATCATTCAGTAATAACTGGGTCTATGGGTCTAAAAGCTATATAAAAGTATATGATAAGGCCCGAAAGACTAATCTTCCGTGCCTGAAAGAGAATACGAGATAAACCAGTTTCATTTGAATAATATTATCATTAAAAAAACCCTCCCAAATATTCATCACAAAATATTTATATAAATATTAATATCTTATGCAAATACTTACCCTATATTTTAATAGTTCATCAATTTAGTATTTATATAGAATAATGTTTATGCACTACACCCACCTCTTCAGACTTGAAAGAGTAATTACCTGACTCTTCAAGTATTTCCCATTTAAGCAAGC
Organism: Acinetobacter sp. 197; assembly: GCF_048148385.1. Lineage (NCBI taxonomy): Bacteria > Pseudomonadati > Pseudomonadota > Gammaproteobacteria > Moraxellales > Moraxellaceae > Acinetobacter > Acinetobacter sp. 197. Next base: position 79,420 of record NZ_JAYWZK010000014.1, on the reverse strand, counting down.
TAGAAATATTTATTATAAGTAATAAAAAATTTATATATTTATCGTTGGTCTCTATCATTCTTCAAAGGACGGCTATAGGCATTTCACCTTATATTTCATATACTCAACCTAACACCACTCAACAAGAAAGAATCATATGAAATTTAAAACACTCATTCTGACTGGTCTTGCGAGTATCGCAGTTACAGCTTGTACATCTGCGCCAAAAATCCCACAGCTTCAGGTCGGTGTCTTACAGGAAGTCCAAAATATTGAAGTGGTTCCAGACACGACCAACAACAAGGCAAAACTGACCAAATTCCTCGATAAATGCGTGATTGAATTCACCGGCGATATTGGCAATAACCGTGTTATTGAACAATGGTCATTTAAAGGCATGACTCTAATCGATGCCGGCTCAGCGACTTTCCAGCGCGATGGCACCAGCACCGCACAAAAATTTAACCTGCACGATGCAGGCGTACAAAAGAACTTTGTCAGCTTACGCGAGCATTTTGCCAAAGATGCCCTGACACAATGTGACTAAAAAGACCGCCCTATTTTTAATATAACTTTCATATAAAAATAGGGCGATTTATTCTGTTAAAAACGACCCCAGCCTTCTCCAGATCCTTTCCGAATTTTCTTTAAAATTACAATATTCTGGCACAGCCCCAACTGAAAGCCCTGCACTCTCCACAGGATATTCATTGTTTTTGACCCATTATCCGTTACACTGAAAAACAAACTCAGACCGCACTTAGACGAATTCGAGGTCGATCCATAATGAATATCAAAACCCCAATTATTTTAACGACAGCTTTAATGCTTTCTGTTCCAGCATTCGCACAAACTACGACTCAGTCTGCTAAACCGGTTAAACCCTATGGTGAAAATCCGAACCTGCTGCATGTCTTTGCCTATAAAGCACAGGAAGGCGTGATTAATACTGCCGAGAAAGTCGGTGAAGCAACGGAAAAAGGCATTGCCAAAATCAAGCCGGGGGTAGACCGGGCCTGGAGCAATACCAAATCTGCAACCTCGGATACACTGCAAAAAGTAGATCAGGGTGCAACTCAGGCAGCCCAGCAAACCGGCCAGAAAATTCAGCAGACCAAAGAAGTCTGGCGTGGCAATTCACAGCAGGCACCTATTGTGCAGCAGCCTCTGAGTCAGTCGAGTGCGACACAAACTCCAGACACGACGCAATCTCAACCCCAGTCCAGCTCAGCTACCAGTTATGCGATAACTGATTGATAAAAAAAGCCCGTAATGGGCTTTTTCTTTTATGTCATTGAATATATTTGAAGCTTTCCTTAGACTTAACTTAAATAAAATAATTAGAAAATAATAAAAATGAAAAAAGTTCTCTTTAGTTTTATTGTCGGTATTATTTGTGGTGTCACAATTTTATACATCACCTTATTGGTTTCTGGCGAAACTGTCACGACTCTTGCTGCAATTGATGATGAATTATCCCCGATCCCAAGCCTTTCTACTGCAAATCGATATACGCATAAAGCTGAAGGCCAAAAAATTCAGCATATTGAATATCTCGAGGAAGATGAATTTAAATCTGCTGAAGGCAATAAAGCGGATCTCTATCAGTTAACGGGCATGTGCAAGTTAACGATTGGTATCTATGGAGAAACTATTTATAGCTATCGAACGGCTTATTTTCAAAAAAATCGCCTGATTCACATGTTGGAAACTGACTATCGAACTTCTTATGGTCAATTTCCTGATCAGGAAGTACCTGAGTCCAAACGTATTTATCAGGAAGTAGTGTTCAATCCCAACTCCCAACTCGTACAAGACGAATTTTCTACACTGTTGTCCAAGTACATTACGCTAGAAAACCAAAAAAAATGCTGATCTAACATGATCAGCATTTTGAAATCAATTGACCTGTCGGATCGGCTGACCTTGTTTAAATGCTGCTACATTTTCCACCATCTGATCCACAATCCGTTGTCTTGCATCGACACTGCCCCAGGCATTATGTGGCGTCACAATCAGGTTGGGAATTGTTGAATCAAGTAGCACATTGCCCTGTTTTGGTGGTTCTACCGTTAGAACATCTGTCGCTGCACCGGCAATCTTGCCTGCACGTAGAGCCTCAGCCAAAGCAGCTTCATCGACGATACCCCCACGCGCACAGTTAATTAAAAATGCACTGCTTTTCATTGCATCCAGTTCAGCATAACTGATTAAATGGCGGGTATCTTCGGTGAGTGGACAATGCAAAGTTAAAAAATCGACTTGAGCAAGCAGCTCGGCAAATGGTACACGCGATGCATCCGCCGGACGATTTGGCAGCGCGGCAATGAGCACTTTCATGCCAAAGGCTTCGGCCAGTTTCGCCACCGCATGGCCCAGTTCGCCATAACCGACAATGCCCAATGTTTTTCCGGCTAGCTCGACAATGGGCGCATCCAGCAAGCAGAACTGGCTGGCTTTTTGCCACTCGCCTTGTTGTAACGCACGTTGGTAAGACAGGAATGAAGTTGCCAGATTCAGCATCAGCATGATGGTATGCTGCGCGACTGCCGAAGTGCCATAGGCCTGACAGTTACATACCACGATCCCGCGTGCTTTGGTCGCCGTAAGGTCGACATTGTTGGTACCGGTTGCAGAGATTAAAATGAGTTTAAGCTCAGGGCATTGTTGAATGGTAGCTGCATCGATCACGACTTTATTGGTTATGATGACCTCCACATCGGCTACACGAGACTGCACCTCTTTGGCCGAGGTGGCAGGATACAAGACAAGCTGGTCAAATGCTGCATGCAGTTCCTGAAAGTCCAAATCCTGCTGGTCTAAAGAAGCATAATCTAAATAAACGGCTTTCACGGCTGTTTCCTCAATCCTGTTTGACAATCTATTCTTGTGATTTAAAACAAGTCATTGAGTCTTTTCAACCTGTTTCCAGCCTGGAACAATTAATCCAGCGGTTTATCCATATGGTTACGTAATGACTTGCGGATTCGATACACCACATACACGGATAGAATAATCATAAAAATGACGGATGCACTGACCATAATCACCGCAGGATGCACACTTTCTGCATATGCCAGATTGGGCAGAACCAAACCGAAGATAAAACATACTTGCATCATCCAAGTTGCTCGCATCATAGAGATCCCCTTCTTCGTTTTAACCATCGGGAACGGTATTATTGATTTATTATTTATACCGCTTATCTCTATATTATGCCAAGCCCATCACATGTCAAGTAATTGTTTTTTATATAAATTTTTAGTTAATTTATCTCACTGTGTGTCACAAAATGCGTATTTTTGTCACTATCGTCTATAAAAACAGCAGCACCATATTCATTGGTACTCAGATTCAGCTGCTTATAGCTAAACATATAAAAATCGCTATAGCGCTTCATTAAAATCGGGTGCATGCCCAGACTGAGCTCATCCTGTTCCTTGATCAGTTTCATGATATGCCGGTCGTTCATCACCACAAGATAACGTTCATCATTCAGGTTAATACTCAGTAAACCGTTACCTTTGGCATAAATCGGAAGCAGGAATTTATGGTTTAGTGCAATTGCACCTTCTGCATAACTTTCAATTTTATGACTGATGACATTAAATACCAGACCATGTCCATACTGGTCCAACAGCAACTGACGATTTTCCTGCGGCAAATTCACATGAATGCCGAGCTTGAGCAGGTCATGCTGATCGACCTGCTTATTGCGTAACAATTCCCGCAAAATCACCTGTTTCTGTGTGGCATCAAAAAACTGGTTATCCAGTTGCAGATCATTATTTTTCAGGATCTGCCCCAAGGCCATGCGGTGTCGTGGCAAGACATTTTCGATTACCTTGCGGTAGTAGAACTTGCTGTTTTTCTTGACCCGGCGCATTTTCTGGTAGAAATAAGTGGGCTCATATTCATGTAGCAAAAAGTCATACAGCAGTTCGGAACTGGCCAGAACCGCGATGGCATCATGCCCGGTAAAAGGCAAATGCAACACATGATGATGCGGGATCAACGCTGCTAATTTCAGATAATGCGCCCGATCTTCGGCACAGTAAGGATCATAGACAATAATATATTCACAGGCCGGATCAATGTCTTCAGCATCAATCCGCATTCCGGCATTCAGCTCTGGTTGATAGAACATGTTGTAGCGGGCATCGTGTACATCTTCCGGATCAATCGAATATTGTGGCACCATCGCCACCATCCGTTGCACGCCCAAGGCACGGGAATATTTGATCGCGGCATAGCCACCCATCGAGCCGCCATATGCAATACGCTGCTGAAACGGCGCGATCAGTTCAGCAATTGCCTGTAGCATGTTCCACATGGAACCTTGTGGAAACCAGGATTTATGCTTGGGCATAATGCCAATGACATTAAATTCAAATTTTGACAGTGACTTTTCTGCATTGATGTTGAGGCCCTTGGCACGGGTAATCAAATCGCCAAATGAAAAAATCAGTTCTGAAGAAGATCCCGGCATAAAAATCGCGCGTATATGTTCATCTTCAAAAACAATCTGCTTGTCCATAACTTTCCCGTACTGGTAAAACGAACCCTTCCACAACAATTCAGTCAATGAACGCTGTCAAAAAAGTGAATATGCTATTTTATAGGGATCGAAAAGATTAAAAAGCGCAAAATATGACACAATCATTACATCCGGCAGCAAAACGGGGTTTTAGTGCGTCGGCTGAGCTATATCAGCAAGTGCGTCCCGATTATCCGGCAGAAATCAGCCAGTGGCTCAGTGAAACGCTGGCTTTGCCTGCAGATGCACATCTTCTGGATTTGGGCTGTGGCACCGGCAAGTTTATCCCCTATTTACGCTCGCTGAGTACCCATATTAACGCGATTGATCCTGTCCCGGAAATGCTGGCTCAATTAAAACTGGCCCATCCGGACATTCATGCGATTGAAGGTGCTAGCCAGCAGCTTCCCCTGCCCGATCATAGCCTGAATGCGGTATTTTGTGCACAGTCATTTCACTGGTTTGCCGACACTGCGACCTTGCAAGAACTCGCCCGGGTACTCAAACCACAGGGTTATCTGGTGTTAATCTGGAATCAGCGCGATACTCGGGTCGACTGGGTTCAGGCCTTGGCCGATTGTATTGCCCCCTTGGAAGGCGATACGCCACGCTATCATAGCGGCGCCTGGCGCCAGGTCTTTACACAGCAAACGCTATTTCAGCCCTATGCAGAAACCACAATGGCTCAGCAACAGCATGGCTGTGTGGAACAGGTAGTATCCAAACGGCTGCTTTCGACCAGCTTTATTGCAGCCCTGCCCGTACAGCAGCAGGCCCATTTAAAACAACAATTTGAACAGATCATTCAGCAATATACCGCCAAACGCACAGAAGAAATGATAGATTTTCCGTATATCACCCATATCTATGTGTTCAAGAAAAGTACTTAAAAACAGGAGGCGATCATGCAAAAAATACCAGGAATAACACGAACGCTACTGTTCGCCGCAGCCATGCTTCTGATGGCATGTGACCAGAAAACGACCGAAACTCCAGCTGAAACTCCAACAGATAACATGGCTTCAGATCAGGTCATGCAGGAACTGAAAACCGAACCGCTCAAAGAATTTCCCAAAACTGCCGATGATCCGCACGATATTGCCGCATTGATGGATTATGAACAGCGTTTTCAGGAAATGAGCAGTGATCTGGAAAAAGAGTTAAACAGCATGCGCGACGATGAAAATATGACAGCAGAATTTGTCCAGCAACGGCAGCGGGATCATGTCCAGTCTGCCCTGAACATGCTAAAAGCCTTAGAGCTGAAAACCGAACAGGGCCGTTATATTCAAGGGTTGATGTATCAGTACTGGGAACATCAGGAACAGTTGCTCAATAGTCCGCCGACTCAGGCAGCGACTGTAAATGAAGCCAGTGAGAACGTCAAAGGACTGGGGAAATACCTGCATGCCCAAGAGCAGCTGGAACACTGGCGTTTGCAATACCCCGACCTTGCCAAGAAAGAACCAGCTTCCCGGCAAGTGAAGGAATAGTCCAGGATGCTAGAATGGCACACGGCTTAGATAAAATACAAAAACAATCTAAGCTATTCGCAGCTTTAAAACAGCATGGATCAACAAGGTCAGATCTATTGATGCTGTATTTCAGTATAAATGCCTGTCCGTCCTGACCATAAAATGAGTTAATGTGCTGTGAGAAACTGATGTACACCTTCACCTGCCGCGCGACCTGTGGCAAAACAGGCGGTCAACAGATAGCCGCCTGTCGGTGCATCCCAGTCCAGCATTTCCCCACAAAGAAAAACATACGGGTTGGATTTAAGTTGCAGCTGTTCTGACAACACTTCACGCCTTACACCACCGGCACAGCTGATCGCCTCTTCAATCGGACGAAAGCCGGTGAGTGGAATGGTCAAATGCTTCATCTGCTTGGCCAATACAGCAGTATCTTGCCATAATGGCTTGGCTACCAATTCCCGTACTAAAGCCGCCTTGGCACCATCCAGTCCGGCTTTACGCCAGACATTACTTAAAGACTGCTTCTTGCTTGGCTGTAGTTTTTTCGTCAATTGTTCAACACTTTGGTCAGGAAAAAGATCCAGACTAAGCTGCATGTTTCGGCCCTGTTTCAGCTGCTCACGTAAACTCCGACCCTGCTTATAGATCAGGCCACTTTCCAGACCGTAATGGCTAATTACGATATCGCCAACGGTCTTTTCACCTTGCCCGACCCATGCTGCAACACGTTTCAGCGGCTGACCAAAGACTGGCTGCATAAACCGGGACCAGGGATATTCCACTCCGGCATTACTGGCCTGGAAAGGCTCAATTTCATCCGGCTTTAACCAGGTTTGCCATGCACCATCACTACCCAACGCTGACCAGGACACTGCACCACAAGCCAGAATAATGGCATCAAAATCTTCAGTGCGGCGTTCATTATTTTTCAGATCATGCAGCTCAAGCTGTTGCTGCTGCAACTGGCTGACTTTATGCCGGTAATGAAACTGAACGCCATCACGGGCCAAACGCTTGAGCCAGACACGCAGCAAGGGTGCGGCTTTCATTTCAGTCGGGAATACCCGGCCGGATGAACCAATATAAGGTTCAATACCGAGCTGTTTCATCCAGTCTTGAATCCAGAGCGCATCCCAGCGTTTGATCCAGGGAGACAACCACTCCACCTGATCATAACGCTGTACAAACTGTGGCACAGGCTCGGCATGGGAAATATTCAGGCCGGTCTTGCCTGCCATCAGGAATTTTCGTGCAGCAGACGGTTTTTGCTCATAGACATGCAGCTCATACCCAAACTGACTGAGCACTTCTGCTGCCATTAAGCCTGCGGGGCCTGCGCCCACAATAGCAATGCGTTTGCTCATCTGCTTATTCCGCTACGGTGGCATTCTGCCCTTGTAAAGGCTGGAAATCATCAAAGCGCGTTACATAGCTTTCAGGCTTGCTGATGATCAGTTGCTGGCATAATTCGCCACGTTCCAGATATTTAATTTCAAAATGGGTACGCGCCGAATCTGCAGCAATCACTTCTTTGACAAAAGGCAGCTTCCAGAGCTCTCGCACCTGTGTTTCTGCTTCTTCGATATAGGCAGGAATATTACTGGCCAAAGTAATCGTTCCCCCGGTTTTCAGGCGCGAAAGCAGAAACTCAAAAAATGGCATATTGACCCAACGCTGTGCCGGATTATGCGGTTCAGGATTTGGATATAAAATAAAGAATTGTTCTACCTGCTGCGGATAGAGTGCATGCACGATCCACGGTAAAGCATCGGCATGAACGGTTTGTAAATTAGTTTGACCCTCAACAGCATGCTGTTTTTGCATCGCCAGAAATTTTTCACGGGTACGTTCAATTGCAATCAGTTGAGTGTCGGGATTGTTCTTGCTGAATAACAAGGCATGTTTACCTTTACCCGCTCCCACTTCAACGCAGACCGGTTCAGGACTGATGCTTTGAAACTCACGGGGCGCATGCATACGCTGTGCTTGAAATTGACGAATCGGCATAATCAGATCAAACTAATAAAAACTGCATAAGTCTAACAAGTGCGGCTATATTTGCCTAATCGAACCTTTATTTTTCTTTGGAGTTATTGTCATGCCCACCACTTTAAACTGTCCGCGCTGTGGCAAGCTGACCACATGGGAAAATAATAAATTCCGTCCTTTTTGCTCAGAACGTTGCAAGATGATTGATCTAGGTGCTTGGGCCAATGAAGAATATAGTTTGCCTACCCAGGATGCACCACAAGCCGATAACAGCGAAGAATAAAATGCTAGATGCTCTTTATATTTAAATCATTCATCCCAAGGTTAATCAAGTCCATTGATTAACCTTAAATAAATAGAATATGAGTAGTTTCTGGCCCTTTTAAATCACACTGCATGCTGTTCGCTAGCCTTCAATCAGATTCATTTTTGGAGAAATCTCATCCTTTCCTGTTAATAGACTAGGTCTCCTAGTTTTCACCTTACCCGATAAAAGTACAAGTGTACCCATTTTACCGCAAATAAAAAATTTAATTGTTTATCAATAAAAAACAACAACTAATATTTTCAAGCTATACTCTCAAGATAATAATATCCCCTAGATTATTCTTAATAACTGCTATTTAAATAATGGCCTATCTGGGCAAACAGAGGTAATAACTATAAATATTAAAAAATTATGTAACGGAGAAAGCGATAGGGCTTTGGTGCTTAAAAATCTTATTTTTTTCTATTTATCGGCTGCAGTCTGGCCAGTTTGAGTTTTGGGATTTATCTTTTCGATCTTCTGATCATTACAATTGGTTTTTTACTGATTCTGGTAGCCATTCTGATTGTGCTGGAATTAAGACAGTTACATAGCGGGCCCTTTCAACGGGACTGATAAAGCTGGCTTATCAATCCCGGGCTCAAAGTTTTAACCCGCTTTACCTGCAACAAAAGGATTATGCTGCTTTTCAAAACCAATGGTACTGATCGGCCCATGTCCTGAAATAAATCGAGTTTCATCTGGCAGGCTGAAACATTCACGCTGAATTGAATCTAAGAGCTGCTGATGGTTGCCACGCGGGAAATCGGTGCGGCCAATTGAGCCTTTAAACAAGACATCACCTGTCCATAACAAGTCATAATTTTTGTTATAGAACATCACGTGACCCGGCGTATGTCCTGGGGCAAAACGCACTTCAAATTCTTCATTGCCAAGGGTCAGCACTTCACCACCTTCCAGCCACTGGGTCACTTCGACTTTTTCCGGAATCGGAAAACCATAACGTGCCGAAACTTCCTGAATCATGTCAAGCCAGAATGCATCTTCCTTATGCGGTCCGATTACCGGTACATCCCAAGCCTTTTTTAATGCACCCACCGCCCCGGCATGATCCAGATGGCCATGAGTGAGCCATAAGGCCTTAACCTTTAAACCCAATGCTTCCACTTCAGCTTTCAGTTTTTCAGGTTCGCCTCCTGCATCAATCAAAATGGCTTCTTTGGTGTCCGCATCCCAAATGATCGAACAGTTTTGCTGAAAGGCAGTAACTGGAACAATTTTGACTTGTAACATGGGGTGAAAAACCTCGGGCAAGTTAATGGGCAAGTGTCTGTGTCAATGCATCCAGATTAGCCTGAAGCAGACTATTGAGCAATCGCAAATGATCTTCACGGCTATTTAATGCCGGAATATAGCGATAGCTTTCGCCACCCATTGCTTTAAAGGTCTCGGCATTTTCTATTGCCAGCTCTTCAAGCGTTTCCAGACAGTCCGCAGAAAATGCAGGACTCATCACCTGAATGGATTTCACCCCCTGCTTCGCCCAATCTTCAAGTAAAACATCGGTATAGGGCTTGATCCACTCCTGTTTACCAAACCGCGACTGGAAGCTGATCGCATATTGATCTTCATTTAAACCTAGTGCTTCCGCCACCAATTTACCCGTGATGCGACAACGGTCGGCATAAGGATCGCCTTTATCGGCATAGGGCTGTGGAATGCCGTGGAAAGACATCAACAATTTCTCTGGCTGACCATGAATTGCCTGATAGTCACGTACACTTTGAGCCAGCGACTGGATAAATAAAGGATGTTGATAATAATCCCGGATCACTGTCAAACCGGGTAAATTGCGCTGTTGAACCACCCATTTCGCCACTGCATCGTATAAAGGTGCAGTCGACGTGGCTGAATATTGGGGAAACAGGGGAAATAGAATCACGTGTTCCTGTGGCTGCGCGGAGACTTGTGCCAAGACATCCTGAATGCTGGGATTGCCATAGGTCATGGCGGGTACCACATTCAGTTCAAACTGTGGATACACCTGGGTGAGATGTGTCTTGACTGCGCTGACCTGCTCAAACAGAATTTCACGCATCGGTGAATCCTGTCCCCATACTTGTGAATAGGCCTGTGAAACCCGCTTTGGACGGAAGGGCAAAATGAATAAGCGCAGGATGATTTGCCAGATCGGTTTGGGAATCTCAATCACACGCTGGTCGGATAAAAACTGCTTGAGAAAACGGCGTACCGCAGGAATCGTAGGCTCATCTGGTGTGCCCAAGTTTGCCAATATAATCGTCACTTTCGCTTTAGCAGTAGAATACATTCAGTTCGTCCGTCAGGATATCAACCCCTGTACTTTAACAGCTTTTTATTTATTCTCTCTATGGATTAATACGCTGACTTATATTGAAAAGTACGATCTAAATCCAGCAAGCTGCTGTCCAGCAACTTTTGCGCTTTTGGGGTAATCTGCCACAGCATGCGCTGGCGGTCATCACGACCAGATGGCACAATCCAGTCATTCTGGCGCATTTGAATTTTTAAACTATGCAAGGCACGAATATTCATCTGGGCACGCGCGACAGCATGCGCTCGTGGCATCTGCACCCGCGCATCCGGCAGGCCGGTTTCATTCAGATATTCATTCATGCGCTTTGAGAAAAACTCTTCAGGCGTGGGATTGACAAAGGTTGAGCCCAGCAATGCCAATAATTGTGCCCAGGTGAGTTTTTTCTGGACTTTGATTTCCTTGAAGTTACCATCCTGATAGGCATGCATCCGGTATTCAAAAGAAAAAACTTCATGCATCGCCACTTTAGGCAAGCTTAAGAATGGATCGAGCTGAGCTGTTCCGCCATCACGTTCCAGTTGCGCGACTTTCGCTTTAAGCTGGTCAATCTCATCATGCAGGGCTTGGGTATTTTGCGGACGTACCCAGCCCGTTACCGGATAGCGCTCCAGCATCTGTGGCATATTAAAACGCACTGCCATTTCCAGATCGCGCAGGCTACGGTAAGTAAATACCTGATCCACTTCCTGCTGTAGCAGTTGACGGAATTCCCTGAATTTTTCTTTTAATTCCGGTTTGGCATCATGCAATGCACTTTCACGTGAAGCCGGATCATCATGCATAAATACAATAATCGGCTTTTGCTTGGTCACTGCATAAATATATTCGAGATGCATATAGCCGACACCCGAAACTGACTGCTCCCCATACTGGCTACCCAGCAAAATCACGACATAATCACAGTCATCAATCTGGCGGCGTGCAAATGCAGTATTCAGCGGTGTACGCTGTTCCAGCCCCCACGAGAAAAATCCCATTCCCACCAGTGTTTGAGACAAAATGATACGCTCCGGTTGCATTTCTGCCCCAGAGGTTGAGATGAACACTTGGTATCGTTTATCCAGCATGGGCTATCCTCTTCTCCTGTACATTTGCGTAAACATGCATAAGTACATGTTTCCTTACGCAATATGGCCACCCCAATTAAAAAATATAGTTCTTTTTAAATTATAAAAATGAGCTTTAGACTGCACTCATATTACTGACCTGCCATTTTATATCGGCCGGAATCAGGTGCTGCAAAATCGGTCGGAGCTGTTCAGCATTCTGCCCACTCACCACCAGTTCAATCGTTACACTTTTGCCAGACTTATGCTCAAATAATAACCCATTTTTAATTAAAATTCGGGCCGTTTGTCTTGCAACTGCGAATCCTGAGTCAATTAATGTCAGCTTTTGACCAAAAATATACTGAATTGACGATTTTAGGAAGGGGTAATGTGTACATCCAAGCACTAAATAGTCAGCGCCTTGATCTATAACAGGTTGTAAAATCTCTTTTAATGTCTGCAAGCAGGCTTCACTCATCTGCTCTCCGGCCTCCACAAAAGGCACCAGCTCCAGACTGGTGACCGGCAGGACTTTGACTTGAGCAGGTTCGGCAAAACGGGTAATCACATCTTTAATCAGCTGGCCGCGGAAGGTTGCAGGTGTAGCCAGTACTGCAACCGTTTTTGACTGGGTATTCAGGACGGCCGGCTTAAGTGCGGGCACCAAACCGATAATCGGAAAGTTTTCACCATAATGCTCGCGTAAATAATCCAGACTAAAAGCGGAAGCGGTATTGCAAGCCACCACTGCAACTTTACAACCCTGACGATACAGCCATTCAATCGCCTGAGCCGTCAGGGTGCGGATCTCCTGATCCTCTCTCGGCCCATAAGGAACATGGGCAGTATCTGCATAATAGACAAAGCGCTCATTGGGTAAATACCGGGCAATTTCTAGGGCGACCGACAAGCCGCCTACGCCTGAGTCAAAAATACCAATCGGGGCATCTGCCGTGGCATTAGGCATCGGGTCCAATAGCTTGGAAATTGGTTGAATAGCGCTCATAACGTTGCAGGGGGCTTGTTGCTAAAATTCTAGCGAACAAGCTTAAACCTCAGGTGCTCAAATGCAAGTCTAAATCGCCACTTTTCAAACTTAAAACAGTTGCACCTGCCGGATTTTCTCCAAGCTCTCCCATCTCGACCAAATGTAAAAATGCCGCACGCTGAATCAGGGCATTAATCCCGAAACGCACATGCACATAAGGCCGCAACTCACCTTTGTATTCACGCATAAAAATCGGATGTTCGGCATCGACAATAATCAGGTCTTGGGTAGTCGTGCCCAGTTGCAGATAGTTCACTCCATTGATCTCAACCCGATCGACCTGATTGACAAATAAAGGTTCATCTTCAACTTCAATTTCAATCATTTCTACCGGTGTTTTTAGATAGAATTTATCGTTTTCTTTCCAGAGCACCGTTGCAAATAGGTCAATCATGGGCTGACGCTTGATCAATTGACCTTCGTGCCACCATTCTCCATTGGCTAAAACCTTGAGATCCATTGTGCCACAATGCTTTGGCTGCCATTGCTCCAAAGGGGGTATTGACCTTTTGTGACTGCCCTGTGCATCTTTTAAGTATTGTGCGATATCCATTAAATTTTTATCATCGGAAGAAGTTACTTTTTTCGTCGGATTTGTGCTGGCTACTGGCTTATCCATAAAAGAAGACCTTAATGACGGAAAAATAATATGTTTCAGCCAATTGGCTAAAACTGGGTTTAAAACTATACTAGCCCAGATTATCAAAGACACCAGTACTTTTGTGTCTAGGAACCAAGAACACTTATGGCAGCACCCAATCATATGATTATGGTTGCCACCGAATAGTAATATGAGGAGTCCTACATGGAACACATCGAACGTGAATCGATGGAGTTTGACGTCGTCATCGTAGGCGCAGGCCCTGCGGGTCTTTCTGCTGCGATCAAAATCCGTCAACTTGCAATTGAAAACAACTTAAACGATCTGTCCGTTTGTGTCGTAGAAAAAGGCTCCGAAGTCGGTGCGCATATTCTGTCTGGTGCAGTGCTTGAACCACGTGCCATGAACGAATTGTTCCCGGACTGGAAAGAACAGGGTGCCCCGCTGAATGTCCCGGTAACTGAAGATAAAACCTTCTTCCTGCTGTCAGATGAAAAATCACAGGAAGCACCGCACTGGATGGTGCCTAAAACCATGCACAATGATGGCAACTATGTCATCTCGCTTGGCAATGTGGTGCGCTGGTTAGGCCAGAAAGCTGAAGAACTGGAAGTGTCAATCTTCCCGGGCTTTGCAGCCTCTGAGATTCTTTATCATGAAGATGGCACGGTAAAAGGCATCCAGACCGGTGACATGGGTATTGGCAAGGATGGTGAACCGACGCATAACTTTACTCCGGGTTATGAACTGCATGCCAAATACACGTTATTTGCTGAAGGTTGCCGTGGTCATTTGGGTAAACGCCTGATCCAGAAATTCAACCTGGACAAGGATGCGGATCCGCAGCATTACGGTATCGGGATTAAGGAACTCTGGGAAATCGATCCTACCAAGCATAAGCCGGGCCTGGTGATGCATGGTGCCGGCTGGCCATTGAATGAAACCGGTTCTTCAGGTGGCTGGTGGTTGTACCACGCCGAGAACAACCAGGTGACCCTGGGCATGATCGTGGATCTTTCTTATGAAAACCCGCATATGTATCCGTTCATGGAAATGCAGCGCTGGAAAACCCATCCACTGATCAAGCAGTATCTGGAAGGCGGCAAGCGTATTTCTTATGGTGCCCGTGCCGTGACCAAAGGTGGTTTTAACTCACTGCCAAAATTCACCTTCCCAGGTGGCTCGTTAATTGGAGATGATGCCGGCTTCCTGAACTTCGCCAAGATCAAGGGCTCTCATACGGCAATGAAATCCGGCATGCTCTGCGGTGAAGCGGTATTTGAAGCGATTGCTGCCGGTGTAGAAAAAGGTGGTGATCTGGCGGTGGCACGTGTGGTAGAAGGCGAAGATTTCTTTGTTAAGGAACTGACTGCTTATACCGACAAGTTCAACCATAGCTGGCTGAAAGAGGAGCTGTACAGCTCGCGTAACTTTGGCCCGGCGATGCACAAGTTCGGTCAATGGATGGGTGGTGCATTCAACTTCATCGACCAGAACGTGTTTAAAGTGCCATTCACCCTGCATGACCTGCTGCCTGACTTCAAGGCATTGAAAACTGTCGATGCAGTGAACTTCAAGCCGACCTATCCAAAACCGGATGGCAAGCTGACCTTTGACCGCCTGTCTTCGGTATTTGTATCGAACACGGTCCATGAAGAAAACCAGCCTTCGCATTTGAAACTGACTGACCCGTCCATTCCGGTTGAAGTGAACCTGCCGAAATGGGATGAGCCTGCACAGCGTTACTGCCCGGCGGGTGTCTATGAAATCATGGAAAATAATGACGGTTCCAAGCGCTTCCAGATCAATGCAGCCAACTGTGTGCACTGCAAGACCTGTGACATCAAGGATCCTTCCCAGAACATCACCTGGGTAACACCGGAAGGTGGCGGTGGTCCGAACTATCCAAATATGTAAGTTATAAATCAAAATAAAATAAACCCGCCTCAGAGCGGGTTTATTTTCAAGATCAATTCAAAATTATCAGTACATGAAATGCATAAATTTTTGGCAGAATTAGCCGCCTTTTTTCACCAAATAATGAAATTCTTT
This sequence comes from Acinetobacter sp. 197, assembly GCF_048148385.1. Classification (NCBI taxonomy): domain Bacteria; kingdom Pseudomonadati; phylum Pseudomonadota; class Gammaproteobacteria; order Moraxellales; family Moraxellaceae; genus Acinetobacter; species Acinetobacter sp. 197. Next base: position 64,063 of record NZ_JAYWZK010000014.1, on the reverse strand, counting down.
ATTGCCATTTTTATCCAGTCGCTCTTCCTGCAATAGCAATTCATGCCCCAGATGCATACAGAATTTTGGAATATCCCAAGACGTTGAATTATCCGTGGCAAACACCTCAACCACATCACCTGCCTTGGATTTACGGATCGCCTGATGCAACATCATTACCGGCTCAGGACAACGTAAACCTCGGGTATTCAATTGCAGGCTTGGAATAATTTCAGTGGAGGACATCGAAATACTCAGGATGAAAAGACATTATATTTTAACATAAACCTGCGATTACAGGACTGCTTTGGATGTAGGTCCAGGTTTAAAATCGGCACTGACTCACGCGATCAAGACTGCACATCATATTTACAATAGACAAGCGTATTTTCTGCGGTATGATAAAACCACGTTTTTTTAGATATTAAGAGTCTTCAGGAAAAATCATGCACGAGGAATCAGGCCCGTCGTGGGGTATGCGCGGTTTACGCAAATGGCTGGGAACTGCACCCGAAACTCGCGACGAACTGCTAAAATTAGTACAAGATTCACGTCGATTTTTAGAACCCGATACTGTTGCCATGCTTGAGGGTGTACTTGACCTCCCGGCAACCAAAATTCGTGAAGTCATGACGCCCCGTACGTCCATGATCAGCTTGCAGGAAGATGACCAACTACTGGATATCCTGCATGTGCTGGTCGAGTCTGCACATTCACGCTTTCCGGTATTCTCATCCGATCAGACCGACAATGTAGTCGGAATTCTGCTGGCCAAGGATTTATTGCCTTTTCTGACCGAGCCGACCACCAAAGTCGATATTCGCGCGCTCATGCGCCAGCCTTTGTTTGTTCCAGAAAGTGCCCGTTCCGATCAGGTACTGCGCATGCTGAAAAATACCCAGACACACATTGCCGTAGTGATTGATGAATACGGTACGACTTCGGGTCTGGTGACACTGGAAGATATTCTGGAAGAGATTGTCGGTGAAATTGAAGATGAACATGACAATACCGACGAAGAAGCACAGTACATTGTTCCGGATAACGACCCGACTACTGCAAATACCTGGATAGTCCAGGCCCTGACTCCGATCGAGTATTTCAACAATATGCTGGATACGAATTTCCCTGATGATGAAGTGGAAACCATGGGCGGCTTGTTATTACAGGAAATTGGTCTGGTGAATGATCTTGAAGGTCAGACCATTGAACTGGAAGACTGGCAGTTTACCATTCTTGAGGCAGATTCACGTTCTATTCACCTGATTCGAGCCGTGCGCCAATGAGAGCGTATTTCGATAAGCTGTTGAGTTCTTCTCAGCGGCAGAAAACCTTGCCGCTGATCTATCCTGTCTTAATTGCCTTATTTGCAGGTGCCATCTTCAGCTTGGCACTGGCTCCTTATCATTACTGGTGGCTAGCCATTCTGTCTCCGGCCCTGCTCTATGCCTGCTTGCGTGGACGTAGCGCAAAACAGGCCTTTGGTATTGGCTGGGCTTACGGGATCGGCTTGTGGTTTGTGGGTGCTTTCTGGCTCTATACCTCCATCCATGTCTATGGCGATACCAGTGCCTTTCTGAGCATTGTGATGATCCTGATCATGGCGCTGGTGATGGGTCTGTTTAGTGCTGTTCAATGTTTTGTTTACCGGCGCTTTTTCCCGGAAACCCCTTTAACCTTTGCCCCGCTCTGGGTACTGTTTGAATGGGCCAAGACCTGGGTATTTACCGGGTTCCCATGGCTTTTCGCAGGCTATGCCTTTACTGAACGCTATCTGGATGCCTATGCGCCCTTATTCGGCGTATTCGGGGTTTCTTTTGTGGTGATCATTCTGGCCTGTGCGCTGGTTGAAATCCTGAATAGACGCCTGTTCTGGGCGATTCCTTCAGCCATCTTGTTACTCGGTGCCTGGGGTGCAGCACAGCTGACGTTTGTTGAGCAGAAAAATCAAAAGCCTTTAACTGTTTCCCTGATTCAGGGCAATATTCCGCAGGACCTGAAATGGCTGACAGAATATCAGGTAAAGACCTTACTGATTTATGCCAATCTGAGCAAAACCGAATGGGGCCGAGATCTGATCGTCTGGCCGGAATCTTCGATTCCTATGTTCCAGACTGATATTGAAGCCTTTCTGGAAGCCATGAAAGTCCAGGCCGAAAAATCCGGAACTGCCTGGGTGACTGGCATACCGTATTGGGATTTGGCCGAATCGCAGACTGCGGGCTATCCAAAATATTACAACAGCATTATGGCGAGCGGAGATGAGTCGGATGGGCTGTACAAGAAACAGCGTCTGGTTCCGTTTGGTGAATATATTCCCTTGTCAGGCTGGTTAAGCTGGGTATTGCCGGGTTTACAGAATGATCCGTCCATGAGTGGTTTTACTCGGGGTACAGATCATCAAGAACCGTTGAATGTAAAAAATCATCCTTTGGGTTCTGCGATTTGCTATGAGGTGGCTTATCCTAATTTGACCCGCCGTAATGCCAGCCAGAGTGATTTTCTGGTAACCGTATCTAATGATGCCTGGTTTACCGGTACAGCAGGGCCGCTACAGCATCTGCAGATGGTGCAAATGCGTGCCAAAGAAAATGGCCGCTGGTTTATCCGTGCCACCAATACTGGTGTGACTGCGTTTATTGATCACAATGGTCATATTGTGAAAAAAGCCCCGATGGATCAGGAAGCGGTATTACGTGGTGAACTTCCAGCCATGCAGGGCGAAACCCCGTATATGAAACTCAGCGACTGGCCGGTCCTGATCTTCTCGGTTCTGCTCTTGCTAGTGGGCTGGCGCTTCCGTCCACGTAAAGTGGATGTCAGCTTTAAATCTAGACGGTAATTTCTTCAAGTCCCCCTTTTACAAAGGGGGACTTAGGGGATTCTTGAATATAGTATCTTATCAACCTCTCCTAAACTCCCGTTAATAAAGGGAGAAACGCTCAAGGCAATAAAAAACCGAGGTCAATGCCTCGGTTTTTTTATTTCTTTCAAAAACTTAAAACTGCACTGCCAGATAACAGAGCATGCTGGCTAAAGACAGCATCGGTACATGACGATAAATGTGAACTACAGCCTGTTCAAATGCTGAGCTTTGCTCGGCCTGAATGCGAATAACACTCGCATTTAATGCTGACCAGAAACATAGAGCCATTAAACTGCTCATCAAACTGATGGCAAAGAAAGCCACCATAATCTGGCTGCTACCTTCGGTGCTCTGCCATAAATGAACGATTCCCTGACTGACCGGCAACATGCTTAAAACCAGAAGAACAGATTTCAGCATCAACCAGTGAAATTGGTTGATTTCATCTTTCAAGATAAATGCTTTCATATGTTTCTCCGTTGGCGAGTCAGGTGCCTTTCAGAGCATTATGAGCTTTTTCAAATAAATAGAAAGTGTAGCTTTATTCATATCTTACGAGAATTGTAATAGATAAACATGGGAATAATTCTTATTATAACTCGCATATCGTTTCTATTATTTAATTTATATAATTTTCAAAAACTTATATTGTATTTTATAATTAATACCTATTATCACTTCACTTAACACAAAAATAAGCTATGAAGTGAAGTGATATATTCCATTCAGTGAGAATTTATAATGATTCTCGATTATGGCTGATAATAAATATCGGCATCTGTTCCTTCACCGCCCGCTTGACCATCTGCCCCAAATGAATACAGATCGAAGCTTCGGCCGTCGGTACCCGGAATCACATATTGCAGTTCATTATCCCAGCTATCTTTTGGAAAACCGCCTTTGACATAACCACCCGGCATCCAGTTTTTTGCAGTCGCTGGCTGGTTCACCAGTGCATCCAGACCACCTTCCTGCATGCTTGGATATTTACCATTATCGAGCTTATATTGATCCAGTGAACCTGCAATGCTCTGTAACTTGATCACGGTGGTATCTACTTTGGCTTTTTCACCGCGCCCCATCACGTTCGGAACGATCAGCGCAGCCAGCACACCAAGAATAACAATCACCACCATGACTTCGATTAAGGTAAAGCCTGTCTGTTTATTTAATTGTTTCCTTTTCATTCACTCTCTCTCATTCATTTGCATTATTCAGACCACTTGAATCTTGATCACAGCAAAATTCTAACTGGTTACTGTTTAAATCATATTATTCATATTCACAATTGGCAGCATTACTGCTATCACAATGACCAGAACAATACTGGCCATCAGAACCAGCATTAAAGGTTCCAGCAAAGCCAGTAAAGTTGAAATCAGGGTGGTCACTTCACGATCCTGCATCTGTGAAGCACGCTCCAGCATTCGGTCGAGTTCACCGGATGCCTCGCCACTTCTGATCATTTGTACCATCATCGGCGGGAAATAACCACTGCGTTCCAGTTGGGTTGCCAGGTTACCGCCTTCGGTCACTTTTTCAGCAGCCAGATTCACCGCATCACGGATTACCCAGTTATTGCTGACCGCAGCTCCAATGCGCAATGCATCGACTAGCGGCACGCCAGACTGGGTCAAAATGGATAAGGTACTGGCAAAACGCGCGGCATTAATCCCGCGTGATAGTTTCCCAAATAGCGGCAGCTTTAAAGTCAGACGGTCAAAGGCATAATGCCCGGCGGTGGTTCTTAAAAACCGGACCAACAGGAAAATCCCCAAAGCTCCACCGATCAATAAAAATGGCCAGGCAAGGCGGATAAAATCACTGGCTTTCATCAAGGCCACGGTAATCCAGGGCAGGGCATCTTTACTCTGGTCAAAGGTCTTGACGATATCCGGCACCACATAGGTCATCAGTCCCATCACGATTGCAAAGGACATCAGCATCAGGATAATCGGATAGATCATTGCACCTTGAATTTTTTTCTGCATGGCGAAACGATTTTCGGTATAGTCTGCCAGTTGGTCCAGAATAAGATCCAGATGCCCGGAACGCTCACCGGCCGCAATCGTGGCAATATACAGCTCGGGAAACCGTCCTGATTGCTGCAAGCCTTGCGCCAGACTATGCCCTTCCAGTACTTTTGAGCGCACTGACATCAGCAGGTTTTGCACATGTACTTTTTCACTTTGCTTGCCGACGGCGCGAATGGCTTCTTCCAATGGAATCGCGGCAGCGACCAGTACGGATAACTGCCGGGTCATCAGAGCCAGATCATAGGCGGTGAGGCTTTTTTCAAACCATTTTCGTCGATAATGCCGGTCTTTTTTCTCGATAGGATCGACAGAGACTGGAATAAGCGCTTTATCCCGTAATTGTTGCCGGATCTGACGCGCAGAATCCCCTTCCAGCACGCCTTTTTGCTGCTTCCCTGAAGCATCAAGCGCAATAAACTGATATGCAGGCATTGTAATGCTCTAATTTTCCAAAATTTTGCTTAACGCTGTTGCGTCAGACCACCCAAATCATTCATATTCTTTGATATAAATTATCTGCTCACTCTAACATAATCGAACTTTAAGCACGACGAAATTTCTTCAGGATCTCCACCCCAAGATATGCAAAATTCTCACCCAGATTCAAGTCCACTTTATCGCGTACGCATTGCTGTACCTGTGCATGTATTTGATTGTTTTGATTACACAATGAGTGTAGAACAATTTGAACAGGCGCAGATTGGCGCACGTGTACTGGTGTCGTTTGGCCGGCAGAATCTGGTCGGGGTGATTATCGAAAAACTGTCCGCAGACACTCCTCTCGACCCGCGCTTTAAACTTAAGGCTGTGACCGAACTGCTCGATGAACGTGCCATTATAGATAGCAAAGTTTTAAGTTTGTTGACATGGTCAGCACAGTATTATCAGTTTCCGATCGGTGAAGTCGTCCACAGTGCCCTGCCGACCCTGCTGCGCCAGGGTAAGCCTTATAACCTGCTGGCCCGTACTTGGAAGCTCCTGGACACTAATGCCGAGGCCAAAGTACGCCGTTCGGACAAGCAGCAGGAAGCTTACCGGATTTTAAAACTGCATCCGGTCGGGACCACTGAAACTGTGCTCAACATGGCCGGGATTGAAACCGCGACCTTAAAAGCACTGGAGAAAAAAGAGATTTGCGCCTGTGTGCTGGAGCCACAAGATTTCAGTCCGCAGCCGATGCAACTGGCACAGATGCCGCTAACGGCCAATCCTGAACAAAAACATGCAGTCGAACAGGTATTAAAATATCGCAATCAATATCAGGCTTTTTTACTGGATGGTCTGACCGGTAGCGGTAAAACTGAAGTGTATTTGCAGATCATGGAACAGGTACTGAAACAGGGCAAACAGGTGCTGGTGCTGGTGCCGGAAATCGGCCTGACGCCGCAAACCATCAGCCGTTTTCAGTCCCGTTTTCATTGCCATATTGCGCTGCTGCATTCCGGGCTGAATGATTCCAAACGGCTACAAGCCTGGCAGTCGGCGGAAACCGGCAAAGCCTCGATTGTGCTGGGTACACGTTCCGCCATTTATACGCCAATGCCGAATCTGGGCCTGATCATTCTGGATGAAGAACATGACCTGTCCTTTAAACAGCAGGAAGGCTTCCGCTATCATGCCCGAGATGTCGCCCTGTACCGCGGCCATTTACAGCAATGTCCGGTAATCTTAGGGTCAGCCACACCAAGCATTGACAGTTATGCGCTGGTGCAACATGGCAAGATGCAGGCACTGGAGCTGAACCAGCGTGCCGGCACAGCCTTGATGCCCAAAATCCATATTCTGGATTTAAAAGTCACACAGAAGCAGCATGGGATTAGCCTGCAACTGATTCAGGACATCAAAAAGCGTCTGGAGAAAAAGGAACAGGTGCTGATTTTTTTAAACCGCCGTGGCTATGCCCCCGTTCTGCTTTGTGGGAGCTGTGGCTGGCAGGCGCAATGTCCGCACTGTGATGCCAACTTCACTGTACACCGTCAGCCTTATCAGCATCTGCATTGTCATCATTGCGGTACCATTCACCGGATGCCGGAACACTGCCCGCAATGTCAGCATCAGGAACTGGTTACACTGGGCATGGGCACCGGCAAAGTCGAAGAACATCTGAATGAACTCTTTCCGGATTTTGAGGTGATTCGGGTCGATCGCGATTCCACCAGTCGGGTCGGCAGCTGGCAGAAAATCTATGACAAGATTCAGAAAAGCGAACCGGCAATTCTGCTCGGCACCCAGATGCTGGCCAAAGGCCATCATTTTCCTTATGTGACGCTGGTGGCGATTCTGGATATCGATTCCGGTCTGCTCAGTGTTGATTTCCGTGCTACTGAACGGACTGCACAACTGATCGTGCAGGTGGCTGGCCGGGCCGGACGTGGTGAACACAAAGGCGATGTCTATTTGCAAACGCTCAGGCCTGATCATGCCCTACTAAATACCCTGGTCAATGAAAATTATCGCGTGTTTGCCCAGCAGACCTTAAAAGAACGGCAGATGGCCCAGATGCCGCCCTACCGTTATGCCATCCTAATTCGCTGTGAATCCAAGGATCAGGCACAAAATACCGAATTCTTACAGAAACATGCAGCTCTTCTCAGGCAATATCCCGATCTGGTGCTGGACATCTGGGGACCGATTCCTGCGCCAATGGAACGTAAGGCTGGACGCTATCAGTCACATATGGTGCTATTGTCAGCGGATCGTCCACGTCTGCATTACTATGTGCGCAGCTGGTGGCAAAACATGCTGCAGGACAAGCCTTCCAGCATGAAGCTCACGCTGGACATCGACCCTCAGGAACTGAGCTAAGAGATATTGCGCCTGAGGGTCGCTCTAGAATACGAAACTGCGAGTCTGGATCAAGCATAAATTTAGGGCAGGAAAATGTCGATACTGTTACAAATAACACTGGTTCTGGTCATTGCACTGTTGATGGTGCCACTGAGTAAAAGGCTCAGGTTGCCAAGTGTGCTGGGCTATCTGTTAACAGGAATTATCTTGAGCCCAGGCCTTTTGCATCTGATTCAGGCACCCGAAGTCATGCGTAGCTTCATGCAAGTCAGCCTGATGGCCCTGATGTTCTGGATCGGCCTGCAACTAAGACCACAACGCATCCTCCAGATCCATCCCACCCTATGGATGATGGCAACTTTACAGGTACTGACCAGCGCGCTGATTTTCAGTTTGATGGCATGGATCTTTTTGCAGCAAGGTCTGCTTGCTAGTATCGTGATTGGGCTCGCCGGCAGTTTATCTGCCATGACACTAGTCATTCAACATTTGAACAACCAGCAACAGTTTGCCACCAATTATGGTCAACAGACCTATTCGATTCTACTGGTTCATGCTTTGTTGGCCATTCTGGTAATTGCAGCCATTCCCTTATTTGCCGGGATTCGCTCGACTGAACATGGCGTGGCCTACTTTGCTGCCCTCATCGCGACATTGAGCGGTCTGTTCCTGTGTAATCGTTACCTGATGCAACCGCTATATCGCTGGATTGCCAAAAGCGGCGGTCATGAACTACATGTCATTGTGACAGTCACAGTGATCTTGGCATTATTGGTATTAATGAATACTCTCGGAATAAATCTATTCCTGGGAGCCTTGTTTGCCGGAATTTTACTGGCAGATTCAGATTTCAGGCCAGCGGTAGAAAGCACGATTCGGCCTTTTCAGGGCCTGTTGATGGGCCTGGCCTTTATCAGTCTGGGCATGTCACTGCACTTACCTGATCTGCTTAATTTCCCCTGGGTCATTCTCGGTGGCACTTTAGCTTTGATCTTGGTCAAGTTTGCAATCAACCTGACATTGGCGCGTTATCATCAAAATAGTTGGCGCAATACTACCCTGCTGGCAGCCAGTTTGGCACAAGGTGGCGAATTTGCCTTACTGGCACTGATGATTGCAGTATCCGACCAGATTATTACGGGTGATCTGCTCTCTCCCTTGCTGTGGATGGTGAGTTTTTCCTTGCTGCTGACCCCCGCATTTTATTGGTTATTGCACAGTCAGATCTTACCGCGTCTGGATCGCCACAATCATCTGGCAGCGACTTTTGAAACTGATATTAATCCTCAAGCCCATACGCCAATCCTGCTGATTGGCTTTGGCCGCTTCGGACAGATCATTGCCCGGATTTTACTGCAACAACAGCATGCATTTAGTGTCATGGATAGCACTGTGCCAGCCACTGAGCTTCTGGCGCAGTACGATATCCCTTTCTATCAGGCAGATGCGACAGAACCGGCAGCCTTGATGCAGGCAAGGGTTGCCACGGCGCAACAGGTCATTGTCGCCATTGATGATATTGAAGACTCAATGTTGATCGTGCGGCATCTGCGGCTGAATTATCCTGAAATCAGTTTATGGGTTCGCGCCCGTGACCGGCATCATGTGCAGTTATTACAGGATTTGGGCGTGCAACACATCTGGCGTGAAACCTACCTTTCTGCATTAGAATTGAGTTGCGCCTTATTAGACCAGCTCAATACTAACTCCAAAGACAGCCAGTTACAGGTCCAGAACTTCCGTGAACAGGATGAACAGCTTTTAAGTAGCCAGTATGATCTGGATCCAGATCAACATTCAAAAGATAAAAACTACCGGAACAGTTTGGCTGAACTGGAGTATCTATTTGCTCAAGATCAACGCTATAAAGTGCCAAAACCAGAGATGTCGCAGCAACCAGATACAAACAGCGTAACAATTGATATGTTAAGGGATGATCTGTCATAACTTGTGTTTTACAATAATGACACCATTAAAACAGGGTTATGGAGAATTTTATGTCTGATTTACGCCAACGCTTTTTTATTGAAGATAGCCCTGTTCGTGGTGAAGTGGTGCATCTTGAAGAAGCTTTACAAACTATTTTAGCGCAACGTGACTATGCACCTGCAGTTAAAATCCTGTTAGGTGAAATGCTCAGTGCCACTGCCCTGCTGGCCAGTACATTGAAAATTAAGGGCCGTATCAGCCTGCAAATTCAGGCATCAGGTACATTTAAATGGGCCATGGCAGAATGCAACCATTTGGGTGAAGTTCGTGCTTTGGCGGATTATGAAGAAGACCCACACTTTCTGGTGGGCGAAGACAGCAGTACGGTTTTGAAGGCACTAAACTCTCCGGTTCTGTTCATCAATATCGAACCAGAAATGGGTGAACGCTATCAGGGTATCGTACCCCTTGATAAAGAAAACCTGGCGGGCTGTCTGATGCAGTATTACGATCTGTCGGCACAGATTCCGACGCGCATCGTACTGGCAAGTGACCAGCAGCGTGCGGGCGGTTTACTGATTCAGCTGTTACCACGTAATAGTGAAGAAGAACAACGCCGTGTAGATGAAGATCTGTGGCCACGTCTGACCATGCTTACAGAAACCTTGAAGGCTGAAGAACTGGTTGGGTTGCAAGCTACTGATATTCTATATCGTTTATATAATGAAGAAGAAGTGCGTCTGCCAGATACGGAAGTGTTGAAGTTTGGCTGTACCTGCTCTAAAGAGCGTTGTGCCGTTGCCTTGCAGCAAATCGGTATAGAGTCGATCCGTGAAACACTGGAATTCCAGAATCCGATCGAGATGGACTGTCAGTTCTGTAATAGCCAGTATACGTTTACGGCTGAAGAAGCTTTAGGTCTTTTCGGTGAGCATCTGAGCTAACCAACCCTACTTCTCTGTTTTAAAAAGCATTCTTCAGGAATGCTTTTTTTCCATTTGAATCTCTACAACGCTGAAGAATAGAAAAAAGTATGTCCTTACAGTAGAAAATTCGCCCGTTCCTTAAGTTTCACTCTCTGGTAAATCTCACCCCAGACCTCTACTTAAATTGCGATATTATTTACATCAATAAAAGCCTAACATTTCTCATTTTCAGAAAATTTAAGAGAAAATAATCACATTTTATTTTCTTGATTTAATTACACTTTTAAAATAAATTAGAGCAATAATTCTAAAACGAATAGATTATCTTACCAACAGGCATGTTATGAAGAAATTATTGAATACTCTAGTAATGGGGATGAGTTTGGCCGTAGTTTCAAGTTTGGCCTTTGCCTATGAAGATCCGCTAGTGGGTAAATGGAAAACCATTGATGATCAATCTGGCTATTCCCGTGCAGATGTAGAAATTCGCAAGAAAGCGGATGGTAGCTATGAAGGGATTATTGTTGAAACACGCAGCCTGCCAGGTGCAGAAAAAATGGGGATCTGCCATAAGTGTCCAGATCAGCTCAAGAACAAGCCTTTCCTAGGGTTGCCATTTATCTGGGATTTTAAAGCAGATCCAAAAAAACCGCGTGAATACCATGATGGCAAAGTGCTCGATCCGATCAGCGGCAAAGTATACAAAGGTAAAGCACGCTTAAGCACGAATGGTAAACGTCTGACCTTACGTGGTTACGTCGGCGTATCAGTGATCGGACGCAGTGTAACCTGGGTAAAATATTAATTTAAAATATAGATTTTAAAGCCCCTGTTTTCAGGGGCTTTTTACTTTGTCATGATTTGAAACAAGAAGGTACAAATAAAAACTGTTTCCTAGGGCGGAAAATTATAATAATGGTTTGAAGACGGTTATTTTTTATTCATGTATATATGATGATCAATCTTCAGCCTCGTTCAACCTCAATTCTGCCTTTCGGGCTGTTATGTCATCCTCATTTGGTGCCACCTGTTCATCGCAGCTTTGTCAATATACGTGCCCTGCTGATCGAATATAAAACTATAAAAACAGGTTCAGCCTCCATCCTTTTGTATTTAGATGCTACTGAAGCAGATTTGGTCAGAGAGGCCGCATCATTGCATGCTCCCGTATATTCTCTCTGCATTTATGATCAGCTGAATCATCATGCCAAATATGCAGATCAGGAAAAAGATGGTGCTTTATACCAGCACCGTAATTTTCCTTTCATTTTGCATAGTTAGGCGGTTTAAGGAGTAGATCCATGACTACGATTCAATACCAAGAAAGTTTTTCACACGGTTATATTCCATCGGAAATTGTGGATGATCGTTCATTTGACCTGGCTCACTTTGCCGAAGCATGCGGACAAAGCCCGGAATGGGTCATGCAACTGATTGAATATGGAATATTGCCGGACCGTTCCAAAACCCAGCACAGTATCTTCCTGGGTGAAGATATATCACGCGCACAACGCGCCTACCGTCTGCAACGCGATTTCGATGCTTCGTTTACTGCAGTTGCCATGATGCTGGATTTGATCGATGAAGTGCAAGAGTTACGCCGTGAGGTTAAACATTTGCAACTCAAGTAAATCCTCTAATGCTCTGTCTATCTGCATACTTTTGCGGTAGCTCAGAGCTATCTATTTAATTTTAAAATGAGAGTATTAGAGTTACTATGAAAACCAAAGATTGTAATAAGAAAATCAAATACATGTTCCCCGAATATCGCGATTTAATTGTCCAGCTTCGGGAGGAAGATCCACACTTTGCCAAGTTATTTGAGGAGCATAGTGAACTGGACAAGCAAATCACTCAGCTGGAACTGGATCCAGTCAATCAGATCAATAGCGATATTGAACTGATTAAGCGTAAGAAGTTAAAAATAAAAGACGAAATATATAAAATACTGACGCAAACGGCTGAGGCAGGAAACTTGTCTTAAGTAGGAGCCAGGCAAGCCAAGCCAGGATCATCCTGCACATTGTGCCTGATGTTTGAATCCGCTTGGCTATGCTTAAAAATGTTATCTTTGTATACAAAAAAGATGTCACTGTTTTTATTTTAATTTGGTCAGTTTTTCGACTTTTTCTACGGTTTTTTTGACAGACTGCCTGATGGGCTTATAGTCCAGCAACCAGAGCAGGTTGATGTGTTGATCTTTATTTTGCTGTGCTAACAGATCAATCACGCTTTTCTCGCCCAAACCCACCAAGTGTCTGCGATAAAAATAATAGATTAATAATATGGTCGTAATACCCATGACGATTAGCATTATCCAAAATCCGGTGGGAGATTTCAAACCTGGAATAAACTCAAAATTCATCCCATAAATACCGGTTAACAGGCTCAAAGGTGCGAAGATGGCCGTGATAATGGCCAATATACGCATGTTTTCATTGGTTTGGTTGGCGATTGCAGAAAAATGTAAATCTATAGTAGCTTGGATCGAAGCACGCAGACGAACAATATGTTTCTGAATTCGCTCCACATGACTGATCAAATCATTGATACGGACTAGCAATATATCCAGTCGTTCAGACTTTTTCTTACCTTTCGCATGTGGGTAATTATCTATAATTTCATCCCTGAATTCTTGTAGAGTATCAATCTGCTCTTCACATAAATCTTCAACCTGCTGAAACGAGATGCTTTCTTGTAATAACTGATCCCATTTCTTAAATCGGCGACGCCCTTGCAATAATTCTTGCTGCCAGAATCCAACCCGTCGGGTCAGCGGTACACGCAAATCCAGATAACCATCCACCATGCTGTTTAGTAGGCGCAAGGACAAATCAAAAGGTGAAGCTGGAAGTTTACGTGACTTATTCTGTTCCCTGTTAGAATGAATAAAATTTAGCTCAATCCGGGAAATATAGTTTTGTAGGACTTTATTTCCTTGTTCACGTACCGTAACCAGAACTTGCGGCGTGATAATAAAACTGACAGGTGTGGTAGCCAGACCAAACATTTGTTCATGCTGTTCATCTGTCGTCCCTATCTCATCATCCGGAGTAATGAGCTTACGGAAAATCAGCAAGTTATAATCATCCATCGTATCAAATGAACAGGGATGCTCTAAATTTAAAATATCTTTTACATGAAATTCATTTAAAGACATATGAGCATGTTGATATATTTCTTTTTGCCAAGTTTCTACACGATTTACAACATCTATGCGGGTGCAATCAATCCAGATAAATTCAAGTTGAGTTTCAGCATCTGTAATGCGTTCTTTTTGTACAGAAAGATAATGATCTGAAAGATGCTGATAAAAATAATAAATTTTCATTAAAACTATTCTCTATTCACTATTTTAATTGCTCTATGACTGAATAGAAACTTAAGCCACTTTATCTATCAGCCTTAAAATTATGAGTCGGGCTGAAACCTTAAGCAATCACATAATGCTTTTATTTATAAGTCTTCATGACTACGCAGCTTAAAATAAGGTACAAAAAAGCCCTGTACCTGCCAAAGCAATCACCTTGGCAAAGTACAGGGCTTTTACTGATCTTTTATTCACATGGACTCAGCCATGTGAATGTGCAATCAATTATGCTTGTTCGATGTCTTTCATAGTCAGTTTAATACGACCACGGTTATCAACATCCGCAACCTGTACTTTCACATCCTGACCTTCTTTTAAAACATCTGCCACATTCGCAATACGCTCGTTCGAGATTTGAGAAATGTGAAGTAAACCGTCCGTACCTGGAAGGATGTTTACAAACGCACCAAATTCTACGATACGAATGACTTTACCTGCATAGATGGTACCTGGCTCAACTTCAGCAGTAAGTGCCTGGATTTTTGCAATTGCCGCTTGCGCAGCCGCTTTAGTTTCACCAAATACACGAACTGTACCGTTATCTTCGATATCGATTGCCGCTTTGGTTTCTTCAGTAATCGCACGAATGGTCGCGCCGCCTTTACCGATCACATCACGGATTTTATCCGGATTGATGTTGATTACCTGGAATGTCGGTGCGTGCATCGAAATTTCAGGACGCGCACGTGAAATCACCTGGTTCATCTCATTCAGGATGTGCATACGACCCGCATAAGCTTGGTTCAATGCAGATTCCATGATCTCTTCAGTGATGCCTTCGATCTTGATGTCCATTTGTAGCGCAGTAATACCGTTTGCAGAACCAGCTACTTTAAAGTCCATATCGCCCAAGTGATCTTCATCACCCAAGATGTCAGAAAGCACTGCGAAACGCTCGCCTTCTTTCACAAGACCCATCGCGATACCCGCAACTGGTGCTTTCAGTGGAACACCTGCATCCATTAACGATAATGAAGCACCACATACAGACGCCATTGAAGACGAACCGTTTGACTCTGTGATGTCAGAAACGATACGGATCACGTACGGGAAGCGGTCAGCCGCAGGAAGTACAGCTTGAACACCACGACGTGCCAGACGACCGTGACCGATTTCACGACGCTTAGGACCAGATTCACGACCAGTTTCACCTACAGAGTATGCAGGGAAGTTGTAGTGCAACATGAAGTTGTCAGTTTTGGTACCTGCAAGGGTATCAACCATCAGTGCATCACGAGTATTACCCAAAGTTGTTGTTACCAACGCCTGAGTTTCACCACGTGTGAACAATGCAGAACCGTGTGCACGATCTAGAACACCCACTTGTACGTCAATTGCACGAACAGTTTTGGTATCACGACCATCAATACGTGGCTTACCAGACAGGATATTGTCACGTACGGTACGGTATTTAAGATCTTCGAATAATTCGTTAACTTCATCAGCAATGCCAGTTTCGTCATTTTCAGGAACGAATTGAGCCAATGCTTCTTCTTGAAGTGCATCAAGTGCTGCATAACGTTCATGCTTAACTGCAATGGTGTATGCTTCAGAAATTTTCGCTTCGAATGCTTCTTTCAATTTGCCAAGAAGTTCTTCATTTTTAACCGGAGCAACCCAAGTTGACTCAGTTGCACCCGCAGCGGCAGCAAATTCTTTGATCGCCTGGATCGCGATTTGCATTTCGTCATGACCAAACAATACAGCGCCCAGCATCTGGTCTTCTGAAAGCTCTTTCGCTTCAGATTCAACCATCAACACTGCAGATTCTGTACCGGCAACCACAAGATCAAGATCAGACTCTTTGAGTTGTTCAAGGTTCGGGTTCAGAATGTATTCGCCGTTGATCAAACCAACGCGTGCGCCACCGATTGGACCACGGAATGGTGTACCAGCGATAGACAATGCAGCAGATGTACCTAACATTGCAGCAATGTCAGCATCCATCGTTTTGTCAGAAGAAATAACGGTTGCGGTTACTTGAATTTCGTTGAAGTAACCTTCCGGGAATAACGGACGGATTGGACGGTCAATCAGACGTGAAATTAAAGTCTCAGCTTCAGACTGACGGCCTTCACGCTTGCCATAACCACCCGGGATACGACCAGCAGCATATTGCTTTTCTTGATAGTTTACAGTCAATGGGAAAAAGTCTTGACCTGCTTTTGCTTTAGGCTGTGCAACAACTGCTACAAGCACCTGTACACCACCCATGGTGATTACAACACTGTTTGCCTGACGGGCAATACGACCTGTTTCTAAAGTTACAGTGTGCTGACCGAATTGAAATTCTTTACGAACAATATTAAACATCGACATGTTTTATTTTTTCCTAATTTTATTCTAGTGGAGACCCCTAAGGTTTGGCATTCACGACCAGCTGGACGAATAAATGACAAAGCTTAGAAGCCGACCTCACCAGATTAAATACTATTTTTAAACACAAAGAAGGAGCGAAATATTCGCCCCTTCCACAGACCTAGCCATAAGCTAAGCCAACTTTAGTTTTCAGCAATACAGCACAAAGCATGCAATAAACCCGAAAATAAAGTTTAAATCGAATTAACGACGTAAACCTAAAGCACCGATCAAAGTTACATAACGACCGTGGTCTTTACCATTTAGGTAATCAAGAAGCTTACGACGTTGGTTAACCATACGGATCAAACCGCGACGGCTATGGTGGTCGTGTTTGTGCTCTTTGAAGTGACCTTGTAAGTCATTGATTTGAGCAGTTAAAAGAGCTACTTGAACTTCTGGTGAACCAGTGTCGTTTTCAGCGCGAGCAAATTTAGCAATGATCTCTGCGCGATCTGCGTTAGTTAAAGCCATTCGATTTCTCCGAGATGCTTATATATTTTGATAAAAATCAAAGTAATGAGAATTCAAAACCTTGACTGCCGTGCATCACTACAGCAAGTTGCATATTTTAAGGGAAAATGCGTCAAATTGCAAAAAGAGATCCATACTTTCGCATAGTTTTGGTCGCTCATTTTCTGGGTGCTCCGAAAAAATGAATAAAAAAAAGCCCGAGTAAACTCGGGCTTTTTGGCGCTGTAGTTCTTTCTCTTATCATTATTATTTATTGTATTGTTATATAGCGTTTTACGCTTATTATTATTTTCAAACATCCTGTTGAAAATTCATCTTCCGTGTATGGTAGATTTTGCCACACTCTCTCCAGACACATAGAGGTATTTAGCGCATCTCGGTGTAAGCCATTGCGTACAATTTCCCGCCTGAAAGTTGCACAATATTACATTAATCTCGTTTTATTTAACTTTAATTACCTAAATCTACTCAATAAATTATATAAATTAGGTTAAGGAATTAAGATAATAATCTAACAACTTAGAAGTTAAAAAATAACAGGATATAAAAAAGCCTTGTAGTCTCTCCCAAAACTACAAGGCTTAGCGGCTGTAAGTTTCCTCTTTTACTTACTTCACTGTAAGTTCGCTGTCTACCGACATTATTATTATCATTATGCGATTATGCTCAACTTTCCATGTTGAGTTATTTTGTAGGACCAATCTTCTCAAATACTGAGTAAAAGCTCTATGCGTCAATTTCCTGAATCCTTGTAAGCTTTTACCTACACGATTTGATTATTTTTTGCCAACCAAATTACTAGATTGTTCAATAATTTTCTGACTCAAACCACTTTTTCTTATGCTTCTAACACATAGTGCTTGTGTAAAAGCATCATAATCCACCAATAAACTGACCACCTTTTTAGCTCGAGTAATTGCGGTATAAATCAACTCTTTGCTCAATAAGTTTTTTGCATATTGATCCAGTACCACTGCGGTATGGGCAAACTCTGAACCTTGAGATTTGTGAATGGTCAGCGCAAAAGCAGTTTCAATGCTTTTAGGTAAACGGGTGGCTAATACCCATTTTTCCAGACTCGGGAAATACACTTCAAACTGACGCTGACCAGAGTGATCACGTAAAAAACAGATGCCAATATCACCATTGGATAGTCCCAACTGATAGTCGTTATACCCCATCATCACAGGTCGTCCGACATACCAGTCACCCTGTTTCAACTGACCTTGGGCTGCCAGAAAACGTTGCTCAATCTGCAGATTGATCTTGAGCAGCCCCAGATCACCAGAACGGATTGCAGTTAAAATCCGGTAATCATCAAAAGTTTTGACCACCTGTTGCACATACTGCTCAAAATCAGCTGAGTTTTCTTCTGATTGTATGGCCTGTACATAAGCCTGATAACCATACATAAGCTGGTCATAATACTGATTCAAGTTATGCGCGGTCTGTTCGGCGCCAGCGAGCAGGTATTGCAACTGCAACTGGTCGATCTCAACCTGATCCAAATCGATCGCCTGTAACTCACTGGCTGCCACAATCTGCTGCTCAAATTTCCGTAGTACTGCCGAAGGCTCATGACTCTGCTGGATAAACTCTGCCATTGCCCCAATCCTGGCTCCCGCCGCAAAACGTCGCGTGGTGATTAAATTGACCCGGTTATCCTTCAGAGTGGCCACTTGCTGTAAATCTGCCAGTACCGTTCCGACATCCACAGAGACCAGCTGGTCTGCATCACCGAGTAAAATCAGCCGTGCATGAGGCGGTACGGCGGCCAGCAACATCTGGGACAGATTCAAATCCAGCATTGAGGCTTCATCGACCACGATCACATCATAGGGCAAAGGCTGCTTGGCATGAAAGCGTGGCTGTCCGCGAGTACCCAGACCTAGTAAGCGATGCAGGGTCACCGGTTGTAACTGTTTTAATGCTTCTAGCTCAAACTGTTGTAACGCTTCACTGTGCAAGGCTTTTTGCAGTGCTTCTTTCATTCGCTGCGCGGCCTTTCCGGTAGGTGCTGCCATAGCGATCCGTATATGCGGCAAGGCTTCATACAGCACAGCAATAATATGCGCCAAGGTATAGGTTTTACCTGTTCCAGGCCCGCCGGTAATAATATTCAGCGCCTGCTGAGCAACCATTTCCAGTGCCAGTTTCTGCTGTGGATCTGAGAGAAGATTGCGATTATGCTCGCTTAAATTCACCGGAGTCACCGTTTGTGACTTGATCCGTAACAACTGTGTAGCGACTGCCTGTTCCAGTTGCCAGTAGCGGTACAGATATAAATGCTGATCTGCACAAATAAATGGTGCAATTCCTGCACTCTGCTGACGGTGGTCTAGAACCAGATTATGCAATAATGCAACCTGCTGAGGATTAACCTCGATACAGCTATCTCCCGCCTGCATCGCTTCCAGCAGTTGCTCGATCAATAATTTTGCTGCCGGATCAAATGCAGCTGTACTGAATGGAGGCTGACACAGATAGTCAATCCAGGCCATTAAATCGGAATGTTGCTGTGACACGTGATTCTGCTCATTTTCCACACAGTTATCCTCAAAGTTATCCACAGGATAATTTCATGTTTAATCTATACATATTTTATAAAACTGCAAAATCATGCTGATTTTTTCTGCTCAAAATAGCCCAATATTTGATCCAGTTTTTCTATGAATTCAGAGTCTGGTTGCCAATGATAGGCTCCTTGCTGCGCCTGTCCATTCATCCCGCGCAAATACAGATAGGTTGCGCCGCCCAAGTGCTGCTGAATCGAATAAGTCTGCCTATTGGCACTCAGGTACCGATGCAGCGCCACCAAATACAAAGCGGCCTGCAACCAGTAACTGGACTGGCTCATATTCTGCTGAATGGCTTCAGTGCTATAGTGCTGCTGATCCGGCCCGAGGAAGTTACTTTTATAATCGGCAATATGGTAGTGCTGACCATCGAAATATACCAGATCGATGGAACCGGTCAGATATCGCGCCGATTTGGCCTCATTAAAATCGCTCATGACCATGTCATGTTCGAGAAAAAGCTGATGGATTTGCCGAATCTGCAAAGGGGCATCGGTCAAGGACAGATAAAAAGGAAATTCTGACAGATAGTGTTTAGCCTCCAGCTGTGCCAAGGCAAAATCTGTCTGGATCGGAGTGGCCAGAATGTCATGTACCCAGTGATGCATCAGATTCAGCAAAATATCTTCTGTGATCTCGTCCAGCAATCCCTCAAAAGCAGTCTGGAAAATACTGTCCACATTCAGCGATTCAGTGCTTGCAGAGCGTATGAGCTGAGCTATTTCCTGTTCAAAAAACTGGATAAAGGAGTCATCCTCCAGCCCATCGAAATACACTTGAAACTGACCTAAAAATTCCAGTAGAGCTGAACGCTCGAGCTGTTGTGCCGAGTGAAACAGCTGCTGCCATTGCTGGCGATAAACTTCACTTTGGTCATGCAGGCGAATTCCGGTCAATAACTTATAGTTCAGGCTGGACAATACGCGCTGCATACTATGACGCAATTCCTCGGCTTTGAAATCTGCCTGAGCTGTGGCCTGAAACAGGGTTCGAAGATTCACCACAGCGGCCTGATAATGCAGGGAAAAAGCCTGTTCCAGTACACTACGTATATGAAAAGCCTGTTCAAATTTTTCTTTCAGTTCCTGCCAGATTTGCGGTGCGGTATTTTTAAAACGGCGCCGGATTTCCAGATTCCAGTAACTGCTGTCCTGAAAATCAATATGTTCAAAAATGCTGTGCAAGAATGTTCCGGCTACGGTGCCTTTGGGAAAATTCAGCCTAATCCAGTCTAAGGGCACGGCTGCTGGCTGTTCTTCCAGACCGGTAAAATGAATTTCATCAGCGGCACTATCGGGCTGTTCAGAAGCCGTGACCAGATCGTCCTGCAAGATATGTCCATGTAGCTGATGCTGTGACAAAGCCGTAAAACTGGTTTTGGTCCGCGGATAAAACTGCCGCTCTGGCAAAGGTTGCGCCCGCATGTCAACCTGATGATGGTTCGATGGCTCGACCAGACGCGGTGGTTCCTGAGACAGGGACGGCTCGACCAGACTTAAAGCATGTTGAAACAATTGATCTCCCTGACCACGCCAGAAGGCCAGCCCGGAATCGGACTGTGCGTTCTGGTCCTGCAGCATGGCATATACCCGGTGACTGGCACGGGTCAGCGCCACATACCAAAGCCGGTGGTTTTCGGCAGCATTACGCGCTGCATTCTGCAGAATAGCCTGCTCATGCAAATTCTTGTGATTGACTGCAATCACCCGGGATTGTTCCAGAATATTGTCCTGTTCAGGCGCAGACAGGGAAAAATTCAGGTTGCCTTTATTCACATCAAAAGCAGCATCTGCTCCCAATAAAAATACCACTTTAAATTCCAGCCCTTTGGAGGCATGAATGGTCATCAGCTGCACCCCATGATCCCCAGATAGCTTGCGTTCTTTTTCGCTGTCCTTGTCTGAAGGTGACTGAAGCTGGCGCAAATACCAATGATAGAGTTTTTGCGCCCCCTGATAATATTCACTCCGCTGGCTCAGCATCTCGGTCAGATGGCGCAAATTGACCACCACCCGCTCATTGTCCAGACTTTGACTGGCCACCAGATTGGTCCAGACCTGAAACAGGTTCAGTGCATAATTCCAGGCGGTCAAAAAGCCTTTCTCAAACCACATTTCCCGAATTATATCCAGATCGGCAATATAGCGACTGAGGCCTTCACTCTGGCCTTGCAAATCAATCAGTTTTTTCAGATTGAAGCCTAGCAGACGGGTTAGTAAAGCCCGCTTGACCTTGGCCTCATTGAAAGGATCCATGATCGCCGTCAATACTGCCGCGACATCCTGAGCAATTGGACTGGCAAACACGCTCTGTTTGGATTCCTTATAGCAGGGAATGCCCATACGCTGCAGACGCTGCTTCACCTGTTCCAGAGCAAAATGTCCAAACCCCAGTACGGCGATATCATCTGCGCTCAGGCTTTGCTGGTGCTCTTTCTGCTGAAAGTACAGTTGCTGCTGGGCAGACTGATTCAGCAATGCACGGATTTTCCAGGCCACCTGATCTGCTTCCAGGTCCGATTCACCGAGCTGAATCCATCGTAAGGGCTGCGGGTTGATCCTGCCCATATCGACCAGATCTGGATGTGGGCGACTACCCGCCTGAATCCGGGTGTACTGCACCTGTTCGCCAAAATCCATTTGCCGCTGGAACAGCGCATCAACCACTTCTACGAGCGGTTTGACTGAACGATGGTTCTGCATCAGGGTATATTCACGACCCTGCTTGTGGCGTACATCAGCGTGTGCCTTGTTATAAGTCAGCATGTCGCCGCCACGGAAACCGTAAATTGCCTGTTTCGGATCACCGACCATAATCATGCAGCCGGACTGCACCCGGTTGGCATCGCGCCAGATCTTGGCCAGCAGATCATCCTGATCCTGATTGGTGTCCTGAAATTCATCGACCAGAATCAGCGGATAACGTGCCTGCACAAACTGGGCAAAACGCTGTCCCTGCTGGCCTTGCAATGCTTCCGCCAATGTACGGATTTGCTGGGAAAAAGTGGTTTCACCCTGCTGCTGCAAGGTTTGCGGCAAACGGGTCTGCACACTTTGAATAATATGAAATTCCAGATGGGTCGTAAGCTGTTGCAGCTGCTCATCCAGATACTGTTTGACCTCGCACAGCGCATCAATTGCCACGATCAGACCATGTTGCAAAATCAGCTGCTGCTCTGCATCCGGACAGCTTTTGTTAAAGACCTGAGTGGTCGGCTGGAAATCGGTTTTCTTGCGGCGCAAATGGCACAGATTCAGTAAAATCGGCTGCAATTCAGCATCAAAGAAACTCATGCCCCCCTGATTTTGCAGGGCTGCGCTCCAGGTCATAAAGTTTTCACAAATTTCGGTTAACTTGGTCAAAAAACTCTTGTGAAAATACTTCGGACTTTCCTGACAATAACGCCGCATGACGGCAAGATCATGCTCCTGAATATTCACTAATTGACTGATGCAGGCTTCCAATCTGTTCAGGTCACATTCAGCCGGTTCGATCTTGCGGAAATGCTGCTTGCTGAAATTCAGTGCATCACGTACCAGCCCGGTATAATGCTCCACCGGTTTCAGCAGATTCTGAACATACAGATGATTGACCATATATTGCGGCTGTTGCTGAATCCAGTCACGCAGTACATCATGAATCAGCTGCTGGATATACAGATCCTGATCTTCGGTCAGTTCTGCACGTTCAATCTTGCCACTTTCAAATGCAAATTCACGTAACAGTTTCTGGCTAAAGCTGTCCAGGGTACCGACAAACAGTTCATCCAGCTGGTTCAGCACCAGACGTAAACGGCGACGGGCATAATCCGGCCGTGAACCATAATCTTTCAGTACCTGCTGAAATAAGGGATCGGTTTCATTCTGGATTTTTGCTGTGATTTCAACTGAATTGAGCTGCTGATGATGCTGGATATAGGCCAGGGTTTCCTCAACCCGGAGCCGTACCCGGTTTTTCAGTTCAGCCGTGGCCTTACGGGTAAATGTCGTCGCAATCACCTGATGCGGATAATACTGATCCAGAAAAATCCGCACCATCAGACTGGAGAGCGTATAGGTCTTGCCGGTTCCTGCGGAGGCTTCAATCCAGTGCAGGCCACGGAATTTCATGTCCTGAATCGGATTGGTGGAAATGGCTTTTTGCATCTGCTGCTTTAATAAAGTCATACGGCTATTTCACCCACTCCAGATGTTGATGAATCGGCGCATACAGGCCATGGGCAAAATCATGGCAGCAATTTTGCAAGGCCAGATCCGGATCCTGATCCTGCAAAATAAATTGCCAGTCCTGATGCAGCAGACTGGATTCATCCGAAGCCAAAGGTTTGGCACTCTCATAGCTGTTGTTCCAGGCCTTTAGCAATTCCGGCATTTCCACAATGGTCATCTTGCCCTGTTCATTCTCGGCCCACTGCCACTCTTTTTTCATTAGTAATTCTGCCGGCAAGACCAGCGGCTGCTGTTGACCAATTTCCCAGGCCTTTAACCAGAGCTGCAAATACTCATGTGCCTTGCTCGAACTCAAGCCAGAAAACTTCAGGGTTTTATTACTAAAAATGACAATGCGCTCCAGTTCTGGTGAGCGTGCATCATCATTTAAGTAAGCCAGCCACAACAGATACTCCAGCCAGATCTGGGCACGGCGTTTTTCCGAGGCCGAAGAGGATTGCATACTCAGCCAGTAGCTGCTGTGTGGAACCTGAGGTACGTTTATATGAATGATCAGTTCAGGACTGAACTGCCAGGATTGCTGGGTGACTGGCGTCAGTTCTTTGCCCAACTGTAGCAAACGTTCTTGTAACAGCTGCTGTTCCTGCTGGCTGCCCAGCCAGGTGGCTTGCTGGGTTTTGCCCACCGGCAAACGGTCCAACATCAGATTTGGCTCAATCTCCTGCTCTTGTTGCAACAGGAAATCCCGTACCTGATACTGTTCCAGCTTGTTCAATAATAAGGGTTCCCGGGAACTCGGCAAATCGGCAAATCGAATTGTGGAAACCCCGACACTTTTCAGGAATAGACGTGCAGGGAAAATCATATCGCGGATCCATTCATCACCTTTGAGTACCCGGATTTCTTTTTGTTCTAGTGCCGGATAATGTGCATTAATCCAACTGCTGCGTTTGCCTTCGGCACTACGGATATACTCTGCTACCGCAAACCACTGATCCTGATAACGTGGTGTCTGCATATCTGTAAATCCGGCCGGATCAAAAGGCTGCAAGGGATGTACATGATAAAGCTGTTGGATATGTTGAGCCACGGACAGACCATGCATATCCACCATCGGATCGACTTCGGCATCCGGCTGTTCAGACTGGCAGATCAGCGCGAGATGCTGAACCAGTTCCTGCAAGGCAGTGGATGGATCGCGAGCTTCACCATCCTCCAGATCAAAGCCATTATAGAACAGCCATAGATTTTCCTGTGCCAGCAGCAAGGCATCCAGAAAAGCGCCCTGCTCGTCATCCAGACGGGAACGGTCACCAAGTTGCGGCTTCAGGCTGCGCATCAGGTCAAACGGAACCTGTTGATTGCGGCTCGGAAATTTACCGCTATCCAGATTCAGCATCACCACCAGTTTATAAGGCAATGGTCGGATCTGGCCAATCTGGCTAAAAGTAATCTGTCCGGTCGGTTCGGCCTGATCCAGCTGCATCTCCAGGGTATTCTGAATTTCTTCCAGCACATAAGGCAGAGGCAGACTGAGTGCCACTAGCTCTTGACTGGCATGCGGATCATCTTGGTCATGATAATCGGCCAGGGTCAGCATCCGCATTTGCTTGTCGATAATTTCGGCAACGGTTTTGAGTGATTCTACCCCGGCATCACGAAACTCGTTCAGATCGGCACGCAGATATTCCAGCCAGGTTTTGACTGGCGTACGTTGTCCAGTTTCATGCAAAGTCAGCCAGTCACGGCGCTGTACCAGATCCTGATAAATCCGGATCAGGGTCGAAATCAGCGGAAAATCACTAGTCAGAACCTTGGCATAACTCAAGGTATCCTGAAACAGGGTATGTTCAGGAATCGCCAGCCCCAACGCCAGACGGTCCAGCGCGAATTTAAAACTAAACCGGTAATCTTCATCGCCTGCGCTGAGGCTTTGCTGTAAATGCTGCTGGTCCAGTCCACGCTTGAAACCGGCATCTGTCAGCAACTGCAACATCCGTTCTACCTGACTATAGTCCAGACCATAATACTGCTGGGTGGCATTCAGGCTGAGCCAGTCGGCAAAGTCCTCAATACTGAAACGGCGCCGTACCCACTGAATCCGGCCCAGTACCGCGCGCCAGGCATTGCTGACATCCAGACGTGATACCCCGGCAATCTGGATCGGTAAATACAGGTTATCTTTCTGCAGGCGTTTGCTGCCAGTCTCGCGCTCACGCGGTGGCGGGGCAAAGACACTGCGAATTGCCGGTTCCAGTTCTTTCAGACTTGGCGTCAGCACCAGAATATCACTGGGCTGACGCGGCGCGTCATTCGTATCTTGAGTCAGCCAGTGAATTAGCTGTTCTTTGAGGACTTCTAGCTGACGTAATGAAGAATGACAGACATGAATCTGTACTGAATCATCGTCAGGGCTTAAAGCATATTGATGCTGTTGGGGTTCCAATAAATACAGGATATCCGACTGGATTTTGGCCAGCAGCCTGTCCTGATATTCATCGACAAAGACATCGGCCCAGAGACCCTCTTCCCCCGAAGACAGTTTAGAGAGTAGAGAAAAATGATCCCGTGCCTGCTTGCCGAATCGGGTCAGAAGCGGATGCCGCGATTCCCGGTCTTCGGCATTAAAATTCAGTTGCTTGATCCTGAAGTCTTTTATTTCCGCATCATTTGGTTTACGTTGACGGGTTTTTTCAAAACGCTGAATAAAGCGCTCTTCGCGCTGCAAATCAAATCTGGCTTTCCAGTCAGGATCGACACTGTCCGCCCAGTATTCCTGCGAGGGGTTGAAGTGAAAAATATAGATATCAATGTATTGCCCCAGACGACGTAAAAAATCCAGCTGGCTCGGTGGTAGTTCCAGCAGGCTAAATACCACAATCTGGGCCGGCAGGCGTTTTAGAGCCTGGGCGCGGGTTTCTGCATTCTCCAGCCGCTCCCAATACAGGCGTTCAATCTCCAGGATTTTGGCATAATCATCTTGAAATACATGCTGCCACAACCAGCGTTGCCAAGCTTCCAGTTCACGTGCCTGAATCTTGACAAAATCCGCCACCTGCATCTCATGACCATTTTCATCTTTGGGGCTATAGAGCATCTGTTCGATATCAAGCGCAATATCCTGCCCCCAGGCCTCGAGCCAGTTGGTCGGGCAGCTACAGTGTTTTGGAGGACAGTTACGCGCGCAATAACCGCGATAATCCATATAATGGCTGAACAAACGCGATACCTGCTCGGCTACCCAGTACAGCATGCTCTGTTTTTTCAGCTGCTTCTCTGTACCCTGCTCCAGCCGATCAGCACTGTCATAAATCCGTTTGATAATAGAATACAGCGGATGATCCATGTCTAAGGAAATCTGTTCGGGCAGAATATATTTACGTAGCGCCTGAAATACCCGCCATTTGATGATAATGCGCGGAATATTGGCTTCGCGCACCTGTTCCACCTCTTTGGGTGCATTCAATACCCACTGATAGGAAGCCCATTGAAAGGCGCGAATCCGGTGATGAAACTGGGTATTGGCACTAATGCCTTTTTTCTCGGCAATTTTCTGGGTCAGCCAGCTTTCTACTGCCGGAGACGGCACAATAAAGTGCCGGGTCTGTAACACTTCAAACGGATTTCGGGCAGTCTGGTTGACAATATGCAGCATACTATCCAAAAGTACATCAATACGTTGACTCTGAATAACATGGATGGCCATTGGTTCCCCTGAACTGCTGAATGTGGTTTTTACTACAAAACGATAAAGATTATTTACTATACATCCCGAGCGCGCTATGACACTTTAAAACCACACTTCAGTCGAAAAATTTCTTTGAAAAAAGCATCTTAAAGATGCTTGAATGGAAAAAAACAACATAGAGCTTAGGTAGTGCCCATGAAATTAGATAAAATTCCTGAACGTCTCGACGCGAACCTGGATCTGGAAAAAATCCGCGACGAATGCCTGGAACTCACCAAAAAACGCGCCTACTATTCTGCCGGTGCCGCTGTTATTCCGGTACCTTTTATGGACGTGGTCATTGATGTCGGTATCTTGTCGCAATTAATTCCCGAGATCAATGCCCGCTTTGGCCTGGCCCCTGACCAGATCAGTGTTTACGATCCAAAAACCCGTCAGATCCACTGGCAAGAACTGCGTAAACGTGGCGTAGAGTTTTCTGGTCTGGTGGTCGCACGGACGGCAGTTAAAAAATCTTTGAACAATGTTGCAGCGAAAGTGCTGATAAAGCAAGTCACAAAATTCATTCCGCTAGGGGGTCAACTGGTTGCTGCTAGTCTGGGTTATTTTGTCATGAAAAAAATTGCCGATGCCCATGTCCAAGACTGCTATCGCACGGCTAAAAGTATCCAGCAAAAACAGGTAGCACAGGCTTAATCCTGCGCAAGCTGAATCTTTTAAACTATTGCTTTCCTTTACTTCAGGCAGATTTATTCTGCCTGAAGTTGTTTTAAAATGGCCTTTAACACTTCGACCCGCGCGGTGTTTTTATCATCGGTGGCAATAATGTGCCAAGGCGCATAATCGGTTGAGGTACGTTCAAACACGTCCGCTGCTGCTTTTAGATAATCATCCCAACGTGCCCGGTTTCGCCAGTCTTCGTCGGTAATTTTAAAACGTTTATGCGGTGTTTCTTCACGTGCCTTGAAACGTACGGCCTGTTCATCTTTGGAGATCGCCAACCAGATTTTTACGATAACGGTTTGATGCTTGACCAGACTCTGCTCAAAACGGTTAATTTCTCCATAGGCACGCTGCCATTCTGCCGCACTGATAAGCCTCTCGACCCGCTCGACCAGGACCCGCCCGTACCAGGAACGGTCAAAAATACAGATGTCATCATCGGTTTGCAATTTGGTCCAGAACCGCCATAAATAGGGATGGCTATGTTCATATGTTTCGGGTGCCGAAATGCTGTAAATTTCATATTCACGCGGATCAAGTTTTTTTACAATGCGCTTGATGGCTCCCCCCTTCCCCGCAGCATCCATGCCTTCAAACAGAATCACCACATTACGCGGATCGGAACGCATGGCTTGGGCAACCTTAGCGCTTAACTTTTTCAGTTCCGGTTTATATTCTTCTGGTGTAGCCCGCGTATTGGCAGGATGTTTCAACTGCTCGGGAATCTTGGCCTGTTTCCATTTACCGCTGGCTCTGACTCGATGTTCGGGACAGTTTTCCATCGCATTCAGAACGTACTGGGCAAATTGCTGGTCGCGCCATTTTTCATTTTTGCTGTCAATAACAAACCAGTCCTCGGTAAAGCGCTGCCGCAAACGCTGCAAGTTCTCGTACTGTTTTCTGTTCCGCCAGTCTACCCCCTGCATTTGATGCCAGTGGGTTTCACTTGGGTCCATGGCCTTCAAACGTTTTTGCAGGTCCTTCCATGACAGATTGAACCAGACCTTGACCACATCCACATGGTTATTTTTCAGATCCTGCTCAAAGTCCTGCATTTCTTTCAGGTATTCATTAAACTGTGCTTCATTAATTGGGTCAGATACCCGCATTGCACTGTTAAGTAAATCGGTATACCAGTTGCCAAACAGCACGACGATCTGCCCTTCGGCTGGAATAAATTGCGCATAAGGCTGCCAGAACACCTGTTTGGGACTGACCGCTTGCGGTTCATCGGCCTTCACCCTCAGATAACGTGGATCGACCCATTCACGCAACTGTTTGACCGCTTCGCCCTTGCCGGCCAACTCGATACCATTGACCAGAATAAGCAGACTTTTAGCATTTTTCTGGCCGCGCGTTTTTCTTAAATCGTATTGGGCATCAATCAGCTCAGCCGATAACTGATCTTCATCCATTAACTGGAATTGTGGTTGTTCCATCTGTATCTTCAACCTTTATCTTTTATTCTTGTTGCAGTATAGCGAGGAGCTTTGGGCCAAAAATAGCGTTGGCAACGTTTTTCACACGATTACATTGCCTGTTTAAACAGCAAATTGACATTCAAATAAGTAATCATTGACCAATTTGTCATAGCGAGATTGAGCCACACCCTCTAAGATTCTGACATCGCAAAAATCATATTTGAAAAATTCATGTCCAAACTTGCCCGATTAGATGAACTTTTAGAACAATATTATCAGCTCAAGTATCACACTCAGCCTGAAATTTTAAGCCGTTTACAGGATGTACAGGCATGGCAGAAAGCACGAATGCAGCGTACCCATCAGCAGCATTTTTCTGAAAAAAACAATCAGCTGATGGCAGAATATTTCCTGAACCGGCTTTATGGTGGCCCAGACTTTGATGCACTGGCTGAACAGATTGCACGGCTGATGAAATATGCACACAAGGCAGAAAAAATTATTCCAGAAAATGCAATTAAAACTGGAACTTCAGGCGTAGAACTGGCGATCCTGGCGGTGCAGCTGGACGAACAGGTCGCGATTCAGCTGCTAAAGGATTACCCCGCCCACACAGCATTAACTGATGAAATGATGCGCCTGACCTACCTGAAACTGGATCAGGGTGAAGCACGCTTAAAACAGCTGGCTCTACTGGATCAGCTAGGGGTCAGCCTGGATAAATATATGCGTTCCTTTGTAGTCTATACTGCCTTTAAAATGTGTAAAAGCGCAGCCAACAAGTATCATTTTCAGGTGATGTATGAGTTTATGCAGGACGGATTTCAGGCCATGAAACCGTTGAAGTCGGCAGAAAAATTTGTAACCGATTTTACTGCAATCGAACGCGGTATCATTGACAAGGTACATTCAGGCGATCCATTACCCTTCCAATAATAGCTTCTTTGCTGATCTACAACGGATGCTATTCACCGTCCTGCCTGATCCTGATATTTTCAGGTTTTTGTGGCAGGACATCGCAAGTGACAAATCATATGAATTATTCGATCACTGGCCATGAAGATTTCCGCCCACATTCCTATTTTTCTGTATATTATTCATAACAATTGCATCATGACTGCTGAATAACATCCAAGAATCTGTCATTATGCAGACAATGCAAGATTAACCCGATTGATATGTTAGGAGTGACTCCAATGTCAAATGAAAATACAACGCCTACCCCTACACCCGAGTCGGCACAACAGACAGACAAAGTGAGCCCATTCTTAACCACTCCACTTCCACAAGGTGCTCCACAAGGTCAGCAACAATCTCTAGAACAACGCCTGACCGATACGCCTGTGACGGGAACTATCCCTAAATATAACCTGCCACGCGGTGCCAATACCGGCAATGTCGGAACTACCACGCATTTTGGCTACCAGACCGTAAACAGCGATGAAAAAGCCCAGAAAGTGGCTGAAGTGTTCCATTCGGTCGCCAGCAAATATGACATCATGAATGACCTGATGTCTTTTGGTATTCACCGTCTGTGGAAACGTTTTGCGATTAATATGTCAGGCGTGCGCCGTGGCCAGCATGTGCTGGATATCGCAGGGGGCACGGGTGATCTGGCCAAAGTATTTAGCCGTGAGGTGGGTCCTACGGGTCATGTGGTGCTGTCCGACATTAACGAATCCATGCTGAATGTGGGTCGTGACCGTCTGATTGATGCAGGTTGCACCAATGTCGACTTCGTTCTGGCCAATGCAGAAACTTTAGAACCGTTCGCCGACAACAGCTTTGACCTGGTGACGATTTCTTTTGGCCTGCGTAACGTCACCGATAAAGATGCTGCACTGGCAGCCATGTATCGTGTGCTTAAGCCAGGTGGTCGTTTACTGATTCTGGAATTCTCTAAACCAGTTTTTGAGCCATTCTCAAAACTGTATGACCTGTATTCATTCACCGCTTTACCAATCATGGGCAAAATCGTGGCAAATGATTCAGAAAGCTATAAATACCTTGCTGAATCAATCCGTATGCATCCAGACCAGCGTACTTTAAAAGGCATGATGGAAAATGCTGGCTTCCAGAACTGTGATTATCACAATCTGACCGGCGGTATCGTTGCCGTTCACCGTGGCTTCAAGCTTTAAGGGCCTTAGCCAATGTGGTCAATTCTCGCCCTAGGTACTATTGAACGCGTGATTCATCATGTGATTGATCTGGATGCAATTACCCGTATTCAGCTCAATGCCTTGGCCGGTAAAATGTTGCGGGTGGTGATCGCCTCACCACAACTGTCAGTCGATGTCTTTTTCGATGACGGCAAGGTTCGTCTGGAACCGACCGCAACCGGTCATTCTGAAGTATCTTCCATCTTCGAACAGCGGCCTTATGAAGCGAACAGTGCGCAGATTTCTGAAGCAACAGCGACTTTACAGGTCAGCAATGTCGTAGAACTGCTCAAGCTGCTGCTTGCTGACGAAGTCGGTAATATTCCACTGCAAGGCGACTATAAGCTCTTACAAGAGATCCAGCGCATCATGCAGCAGGCTGAACCTGATCTGGCAACGCATTTAAGCCCCTGGATTGGCCCTGCGCTGGCACATGAAATCGGCAAATTGCAACTTGCGCCAAAATATTTGAAGCGTACGTTGCAAAGCCAGTTATTCTTTGCCGAAGATGCCCTGAAAGAAGACAGTGGCCTGTTTGCTCCACGCTGGCAAATGGATGACCTGAATCAGGATACCCGTATCCTGAACCAGAATTTAGACCGTGTCGAAGCCAAAATCCATCAGCTTCAGGCCCAGATTGAAAATCAGCAAGATTCAACTCAGAACTAGGTACACCACTTTATGATTCCGCATGTTTCACGTTTACTCGAACTCTGGCGCATTGCCGCGCATTATCGACTCGACACGTTGTTTCCTGCGGAAGAACTCCCTGAAAAAAGCCGTCATATCCTGTCCCTGATTCGTATGCACCCGGCAGCCTGGTCTAGCCGTGAGCGTAAAAATCCACTCAAGCTTAAAGAAGCTTTAGAGGAAATGGGGCCACTAGCGATCAAGCTGGGGCAATTGCTTTCGACCCGTCGTGACCTGATTCCACCTGAAGTTTTACAGCAGCTGGTGTTATTGCAAGACCAGGTCAAGCCCTTTGACAACGACGTCGCCAAAATGCGTATTCAGGAATCGTTAAAGGCCGATGTAAATACCCTGTTTGCCCGTTTTGATGCCCAGCCTCTGGCAGCTGCTTCAATTGCGCAGGTACATACCGCAGCACTGCATGATGGCCGGGAAGTCGTGGTCAAAGTCACCCGCCCGAATATTCGCCAGCAGATCTTGCAGGATTTTGAGATTTTGAACTGGCTGGGTGATTTTCTGGAAAAGCGTCTGGAAGCAGCACGTGCCCTACATTTGTCGGAGATCATTCAGGACTATCGACAGATTATTCTGAACGAGCTGGACCTGACGCTGGAAGCCGATAATACCCGCCGGATGCGTCATTACTTCACCGGCTCCAGCATGATGTATGTGCCTGAAGTCTATATGGACAGCAAGGATGTACTGGTCGCAGAACGGATTACCGGTGTGCCGATTTCAGATATTGCCACCTTTGATGAACTGGGCATGGACCGTGCTGATCTGGCGCGTAAAGGTCTGACCATTTTCTTTACCCAAGTGTTCCGTGACAACTTCTTCCATGCCGACATGCATCCAGGCAATGTCTTTGTGGAAACCATCAATCCGGCCAATCCGCGCTTTATTGCGCTGGACTGCGCGATTATGGGTGAACTGTCCAAGCATGACCAGATGACTGTGGCGCGTATGCTGCTGGCGGTCATGAACAGTGACTTTATGCAGCTGATCCAGATTGTGCATCAGGCAGGCTGGATTCCACCAGGTACCGATCAGGATGCCCTGGCCCGCGAAATGCGTCGCACTGTGGGCCCAATGGTGTCCAAACCGATGCATGAACTGGATTTTGCCGGGATTCTGATTCAGGTCATGGACATCGCCCGTCGTTTCCATCTGGAAATCCCGCCACAACTGATGTTGTTACTGAAAACATTGGTACATGTGGAAGGCCTGGGAACAGATTTATATCCTGAGCTGGATATCTGGAGTCTGGCGAAACCAATCCTCACCGATTGGGTCAAAGCCCAGATGAATCCGCAAAAAAATATTAAAGAACTGGGGCAAAAAATCCCGGATCTGCTTTTGGGTGCGCAGGATTTACCGACCTTGATGATCGACAGCCTGAACGGTCTGAAAAACCAGTCCGCCTGGCATGCCAAGCAGCTCAATGAATTGCAAAGCATGCGCCTGCAAATGGAACATCAGCAAAAGCGTAGCTGGATTTTTGGCAGCATCATGGCTATCCTGCTTGCAATTGCGATTATTTCACCATGGTTCATTTCAGTCATTCTGATTATGCTGACAAGCGTTCTGGCAGTCTGGCGGATTGCGAAATAACTAAATGAGCTTTAAAAAAACCTGACACTGTTCAGGTTTTTTTGTTTTCTGGACATCGCATGACTGCAAAGTCACCTTCGGGCACATCTTGCCATTGGGCTTTGTGACCAGATGCTTAAAATATGTCCTCATTGGTCAAATATGGGTTGAACCTTTATGCAGATTTTACAAAAACATGCGCCTGCTCTAAAAATCCGCGCTGGGCATCAGGCTCGTGAGCTGATTCTGAAAGAAGGTTTACAACCCGAACAGGTCGATATTGTGCCGGGTGCTGCAGGTGGACCCAAAGGTATTGGTATTCAGGGACTGGATCAGGCCATTTTTGGCGAGTTTTTTTCACGTGCTCCTCAGCGTAGAACTTTGGTGGGCTCATCCATTGGTAGCTGGCGTTTTGCCAGTGTCGCGGCATGGGGAGCCAAAGCAGGCACTGAACGTCTTGCCGACTTGTATACCCATCTGTACTTTCACAAGAAAATGACCCGTAAGGAGGTCAGTGACGTTTGTCGTGGCATGCTGCTGGATCTGGTACAAGGCAAAGAAACTGATCTGGTTAATCATCCTGATTACCATCTGACAGTTTTGTCGATCAAGGCCCAGCATATTTTCCAGAGTGATAAAGCTTTACCATTACTGGCTTCTGTAGCGGGAATTGTCGGAACCACAGCAGTGGCGCGCAAACATAGCCGGCATTTCATGCAGCGGGTCATCAGCCAGCCGAATATCGGTGAACAGTTTAAAATTGCCGATGATGGCTTCACTACGCATTACCATCCCCTGACCGAGCAAAGTGTGTTGTCCTGGTTGATGGCTTCTGCCTCCATTCCGGGTGTAATGGCAGCGGTGAATAATATCCCGGATGCACCGCAGGGCTATTACCGCGATGGTGGCCTGATTGACTATCACATAGACCTGCCCTTCCAGAGCAAAGGGATTGTGCTGTATCCGCATTTTACCGACAGCATCACGCCCGGCTGGTTTGACAAATTATTTAAACGTACCTCAAATTCGGAGAATCAGGCACGAACTTTGCTCATCTCTCCTTCTCAGGAATATCTGCAAAGTTTACCTTTGGGGCGTTTACCGGACCGCAAGGACTTTACTTTAAAAGGTTTAGATCAAACCCAGCGGATTCAGCTATGGAAGCAATGTATTGCTGAAAGCCAGCGCTTGGGAGATGAGTTTCTGGAACTGGTCGAAAAGCAGAATTTTGCTGAAGTGATGCAGACCTTGTAATTGGCCGCAGCTGCCCGATTATTTGTATAATTGCCTTAATTTTTTGAGCTGTTGAGATTTATGCAGAAGTTTTTAGTTGTCCTGCAATATGCCTGTATCGCCTTTGGTCTTTATCTGATGTATAGCGTCGGCATGTCGCTGTATACCCAGCAATTTGAACTGATGGAACTGGTGGCTGATATTGGTACCATCCTGATCTGTCTGGATTTGGGGGTGTTTTTATATACCAGTAAAGGTAAGTCTGGCATCAGCATGGAAGAATATGCAAAAAGACTGGAACAGCCACCGTCTAAGCTGGTCTATGTGACACGAAAACTGGGGCATCTTGGTATTTTGCTGATTATTACCAGCTGGATTGTGCCGATGATCAATTCATAAAATCAGACATAAAAAAACCTCCTATTGGGAGGTTTTTTTATTGGTTAATTAAAGATTATTTCGAACCTTTAATCCCGGCTTGCAATAACAATGCACCCAAACCACCAATTTTTTGTTCTTGTGGTTTAGCCGCCTGCGGTTTCTTACCATGCGGGCGATCACCTTGCGGACGTGCTTGCTGTGGACGTTTGCCTTGAGGCTTACGTTCACCACGTGCTTCATTGTTTGCACGGCGTGGCTGACGTGGTGCTTTCGCTGGGGCTGCAGAACCTTCAGGACGCATCGACAAATTCACGCGGTTACGTTCAGCATCCACATTCAAAACACGCACTTGTACGATCTGACCTGGTTTCACCACTTTATGTGGATCAGCGACAAATTCATTGGCCAGTTCAGAAATATGTACCAAACCGTCTTGATGTACACCGACATCGACAAAAGCACCAAAGTTAGTCACGTTGGTGACTACACCTTCCAGTTGCATACCTTCTGTCAATTGTGCAACTTCAGTAATATCATCACGGAACTTGGCGGTACGGAATTCTGGACGCGGATCACGGCCCGGTTTTTCCAGTTCGCTCAATACGTCTTGAATCGTTGGTAGACCAAATTTATCATCCACAAATTCTTCAGGATTTACCTGGCGAATGATTTCAGTATTGCCAATGATGTCTTTTACCGTTGTTGCTTTTGCTTCAACAATTTTAGATACCAGTGGATAAGACTCTGGGTGAACTGCAGAAGCATCCAGTGGCTCAGAACCATTTTGAATACGTAAGAAACCTGCAGCCTGCTCGAAAGTACGCTCACCTAAACGTGGCACTTTTTTCAAGGACTGACGGTTATCAAAGCGGCCATTTTCCTTACGGAATTCTACAATCTGCTGGGCAATCGATTTATTCAGACCGGCGATATAACCCAGAATTGCAGAAGAGGCAGTGTTGACATCGACACCCACCGAGTTCACACAGTCTTCAACGACCGCTTCCAGCGTTTTCGCCAGACCAGTCTGATTCACGTCATGCTGGTACTGACCTACACCGATTGATTTAGGATCGATTTTGACCAGCTCAGCAAGAGGGTCTTGCAGACGGCGTGCAATTGAAACTGCACCACGAATTGAGACGTCTAAATCTGGCAATTCTTGTGATGCGAGTTCAGATGCTGAATACACCGATGCACCAGCTTCCGATACAGACACACGGGTCAGTTTCAGGTCGCTATTGGCAGCCATCATTTCAGCCACAAGCGCTTCAGTTTCACGGCTTGCAGTACCATTACCGATCGCAATCAGGTCGACATTGAACTCGCGGCATAAACGTGCCAGCTCGGCCAGTGAACCTTCTTTATCATCTTTTGGTGCAAACGGATAAATCGTGCTATGCGCCAGCACGTCACCCGATTGATTCACGACTGCCAGTTTCACACCGGTACGGATGCCAGGGTCTATACCCAGTGTCGTACGCGCGCCTGCAGGTGCAGAAAGCAGTAAATGACGCAGGTTTTCAGCAAAGACCTGCATCGCTTCTGTTTCAGCAGCCAGACGTTTTTCTGTCAATAAAGAATGTTCGATGCTTGGACGGACTTTACCGAGCCAGAACAGTTTTGCAGTCTGTTTCAGGAAATCCTGACGTGCCTGTGGCTGAATAGTTTCTAAATTATATTCAGTCTCAATACGTGCCAATGGAGCATCATCTTCACCATCTACTTTCAAGCCAAGGACATTTTCTTGACGGCCACGTAACATTGCCAGTAAACGATGTGACGGCACTTTGTTTAAGCTTTCAGAGAAATCGAAATAATCACGGAATTTCTTGCCAACTTCTTTTTTCTCTTCACTCGCCACCAGACTTTTCAGCACGGCAGTTTTGGCAAACATTGCTTTGAGCTCGGTAGTTAAAGCAATATTTTGTGCCCAGTCATCAATCAGAATGTGCTGGATCGCATCGAGCTGGCTTTCTTGATCTGGATAATCTTCATGGCTAAAGCCCGCCAAAGCTTCAGCTGGATCAACGGCTTCGTTAAAGATTTTTTCGGCAATTGGCCCTAAACCAGCTTCTTTGGCCTTGAATGATTTACTGGTCCGTTTTGGACGGTACGGCGCGTAAATTTCTTCTAATGCATTTTTGGTTTCAGCGGCATTCACACGCGCCAATAAATCATCAGACAATTTATCTTGTTCTTTGAGTGATTCAATCACCTTTTCACGGCGCTCATACAAATCACGCAAGTATGATAAACGCGTATCGAGTTGACGTAGTTGCGTATCGTCTAAGCCTTGCGTTACTTCTTTACGGTAACGTGCAATAAAAGGAACACTGGCACCTTCATCAATAAGCTTGATGGCAGCCTCAACTTGATTTGGACGTACGGCAAGTTCTTTTGCCAACTGCTGAACTAAGTCAGTCATCGTGTTTGATCCCACAAGGATAAGTACTAAATGGCATGATTATAAAGACCGGGTCTATAAAATCCACCATTGTTTTTATTAATTTATATAAGCTTCAGATAAAGGCATACGATCGATTTTCAGTTTTTTGGCTAAAATTTGCATGAACTTTGCATTTTATTCTTTTCCCAAGACGGTTTTTTTCGCATATAGATGTATATATTTGGTATCTATGTCTTGATTTTAACTGCAATATTTGGTGCTTTAGAGCATAGTCAATTAATATCTATGAATCGTATACTCAAAGCCTATCTGATTTTTGTTTATGACGACAATAAAGAATAAAGGAGCATCTCATGAGTTTAGTTGTGCCTGCTGAAAAATCCGATGCCGTACATACCGAAACGGACCGAGTCGAACGGATATTAGTAGTTGATGATGATGTTCGTCTGCGTACTCTATTGCAGCGCTTCCTCGAAGACAAAGGTTTTGTGGTTAAAACCGCACATGATGCCACACAGATGGATCGACTTTTACAGCGGGAACTGTTTTCTCTGATCGTACTCGACTTTATGCTGCCTGTCGAAGATGGCTTGAGTATCTGCCGTCGCCTACGCCAATCCAACATTGATACCCCGATTATCATGCTAACTGCTCGTGGTAGCGATTCTGACCGTATTGCCGGTCTGGAAGCGGGTGCCGACGATTACCTGCCTAAACCATTTAACCCGAATGAATTACTGGCACGTATTCGTGCAGTATTGCGCCGCCAGGTGCGCGAAGTACCCGGTGCACCAAGCCAGCAAATGGAAGTGGTCACCTTTGGTCCTTGGTCGCTCGACTTGTCTACCCGCACCCTGACCCGTGAAGGTCAAGTGGTGACTTTGACTACCGGTGAATTTGCGGTACTAAAAGCCTTGGTTCAGCATCCACGTGAACCCCTGACCCGCGACAAGTTGATGAATCTGGCCCGTGGCCGTGAATGGGGTGCAATGGAACGCTCGATTGATGTGCAAGTGTCACGTTTACGTCGTCTGGTTGAAGAAAACCCGGCGCGTGCACGTTATATCCAGACCGTATGGGGAGTGGGTTATGTCTTTGTTCCAGATGGTGCGGAATAAAGGAAAAATTATAGGATAAAGATCACTTCGATTTATTGTCCATCAAGCCATTCGCCGCTGTTTGAGCATCGACTACTTCACAGGCTCGCATGGAAATATGTGAGTTTAGCGAATGGCAAGATTTTTTGGTTACTTTTTAAGAAAGTAACATGAGAAAATCCTTCAATTAAATGTCAATGCAGTAATACTCCGCCCAGAACATCACTGCTGATTTTCAGAACAAAATTGCCCACAGGAAGCTGGCGTGAAACTCGATCCTATCGACCCGCAAAAATTTACCGATTTTGTCAGCTACTCGGAAACAAAACGTACCCGCTGGGAACGCTTTATGGACAAGATCAAACCGCGTTCTGCAGCCATGCGGACCACGGTACTGGTGGTTTTTGTGGTCTGTTTCAGCCTGTTTATGTCTTTGTGGTTCTTTTGGCGTACCTTGTTTCTACCTGAAATTCAGCAACATGCGCGTTATCTGGCCATGGAACTGGAAATTCTCAATAATCCGGATCTACGCCTGTATCACAAACAGCAGGAAGTCGATATCGATGACTGGTTAAAAAATCGAGTCGGCATTGAATATGTCACCAATCCGGCAGAATATCCTACAGTCCGTGAAAAACTGATCGCAGAATTCTTTACCCGCCAGATCGAAACCAAACTGGCCAAAGAATTACGCATTAAGGAAGCTACGGTCTATTTCCAGTTCAAGCCAAGTCCTCGTATCTGGATCCAGACTCCTGAAATGAATGGCCACTGGGTACAGGAACCTTTAAAGACGTATGCCAATTATAGCAATGAACTGATTTTGGGCTGGCTGCTCGGTACGCCAATTATTGTCGGCATCATTATTTTGACTTTGGTACGTCAGCTGAACCGGCCTTTACGCCGTTTGCAGGATGCTGCCAACAGTTATAGTCGTATCGGTTCGGCGCCCTATCTGGATACCAATCATGGTCCACTGGAAATCCGTCAGGTCAATCATGCTTTTAACCAGATGATTTACACGCTGGACCAGACTGAACGCGAACGCCGCATCATGCTGGCCGGTATTTCACATGACTTGCGCACGCCGCTAACACGGATTCGCCTGAGTGCCGAAATGATGCCGGATGAAGACTTTCTCAAAGAAGGCCTGATTTATGATGTCGAAGATATGGATGCCATCCTGAATCAGTTCATCTCCTATATGCGTGATGGTTCTGATGAAGAGCCCCAGGATACCAATGTCAATGTGCTGCTCCAGGAACTGGTCAAGCAGTTTAAACCGCTGGATATCCGCTTTACGCCACAAGACATCCCGACCATTCAGGCGCGCAGCATGTCACTAAAAAGACTGATTGGTAATCTGATCAATAATTCGAAACGTTATGGTTCAGAACCGATTGAACTGTCTGCTCATGTAGAAGACGGGCACCTGTTGATTTGTGTTGCAGACCATGGAGAAGGCATCCCGGAAGATCAGATTGAAGCCCTGATGCAGCCTTTTGTACGGGGTAATTCTGCACGGACTGTACAAGGCAGCGGCTTGGGACTGGCAATTGCCAAACGGATTGTCGATATTCACCATGGTCAGTTGCGTATTCATAATCGTCCTGAAGGCGGACTTGAAGCCATCATTTCATTGCCCTTAAATCAGGCTGGCACAGAGACGCCTCCCCCTGCCACCACACTCGATAAAATCCGACAAACCTTGACTGATCACTTTTAAGAAGTGATCAATAATCCAACAAACAACTTTTTAGTTTTTCTATACAATTCATTTTATATTTCATTAAATCAACAATTTAAAAATCATCATTTTTTATTATACCTACATTTAGCTAAAAAATTAGACCTTAGCCTAACACCTATGCACAATACTTTTTTTGAGCGGTACAATCCGTATCATAGTTTAAGAATTAATGAGAGTTAAAATGTCTTTAGATCGTATCCGTTTAGCCTCCCTACACAACAAAGTCATCAGCCCAGAACACGCGGCTGAATTCATCAAAGATGGCATGACTGTGGGTATGAGTGGCTTTACTCGCGCTGGTGAAGCGAAGGCGGTTCCTCTAGCTTTAGTTCAACAGGCAAAAGCAAATCCATTAAAGATCACGTTGATTACTGGTGCATCACTAGGAAACGATCTAGACAAACAACTGACTGAAGCCGGCGTATTGGCACGTCGTTTACCGTTCCAGGTCGACAACACTTTACGTAAAGCCATCAACAATGGCGAAGTGATGTTCATTGACCAGCATTTGTCTGAAACCGTTGAACAAATGCGTAACCTACAGTTGAAAAAACCAGACGTTGCGATCATTGAAGCTGTAGCGATTACTGAAGATGGCGGCATCATTCCAACGACATCTGTTGGTAACTCTGCAAGCTTTGCGATTTTTGCTGAAAAAGTGATTGTAGAAATCAATACCAACCTAAGCCCGGCATTTGAAGGCTTGCACGATATCTACATCCCGACGTATCGTCCAACGCGTCAAGCGATTCCATTGACTCAAGTTGATGAGCGTATTGGTACGCATGCGATCAATATCGATCCATCTAAAATTGTTGGTATCGTATTTAACAGCGAATTACATGACTCTCCATCTACTGTAACTGCGCCAGATGATGAGACACAAAGCATTGCCAACCATTTGATCGCTTTCTTTGAAAAAGAAGTGGCTGAAGAGCGTTTACCGAAAAACCTCGGGCCTCTTCAGGCAGGGATTGGTTCAATCGCAAATGCGGTATTGACCGGTCTGAAAGATTCAAACTTCGAAGACCTGATCATGTACTCAGAAGTTCTGCAAGACTGTACGTTTGAATTGATCGATGCAGGTAAAATGAAGTTTGCTTCAGGTTCTTCTATTACGCTTTCTGCAAAATACGGCGAGAAAGTATTTAACAACCTTGAGCAATACAAAGACAAACTGGTATTACGTCCACAGGAAATTTCAAACCATCCTGAGCTGGTACGCCGTTTAGGCATTATCGGCATCAACACTGCACTTGAGTTTGATATTTACGGTAACGTGAACTCGACCCACGTATGTGGTACCAAAATGATGAACGGTATTGGTGGTTCAGGTGACTTCGCACGTAATGCCCACCTGGCGATCTTCGTGACCAAATCAATCGCGAAAGGTGGCGACATCTCTTCTGTGGTACCGTTCGCTTCACATATCGACCATGCGGAACACGATGTAGATATCCTGGTAACTGAACAGGGTCTGGCAGATCTTCGTGGTCTGGCACCACGTGAGCGTGCACGTGCAGTGATTGATAACTGTGCACATCCAATGTACCGTGATGCATTGAATGATTACTTTGACCGTGCATGTGCAAAAGGCGGACATACGCCTCACCTTCTTCGTGAAGCGCTGTCTTGGCACTCAAATTTCGAAGAAAATGGTCATATGCTTGCTGTTGAAGCTGCGGTAAAAACTGCATAATTAACTGCATTCAAAAAAACGCCCTACGGGGCGTTTTTTTATGGTTTTTATTTTTCAACATGGCTTATCAAGGGCTCAAAAATCGATTAATCTAAATTGCTCAAAATAAATGCAAAACTATAATTATGTTTATTATTCGCCCCTATTTAGAATCCGATTTAGATGATGTCATTGCACTTTGGGAACTGTGCGGATTGACCCGTCCGTGGAATAACCCTGAAAGAGATATCTTTCGTAAATTGGCACAGCGCGATCAACTGTTTTTATTGGCGGTCAAAGATAACCAACTGATTGCAACCGTCATGGGGGGCTACGATGGTCATCGCGGATGGGTCAACTACTTGGCTGTTCATCCCAATTTTCAACGTAATGGTGTTGCAACGGCATTAGTGCAACAACTAGAAAAACGTTTGATTGCTTTAGGTTGTCCAAAGCTTCAACTGCTTATACGTAAAGATAATATTGATGTACAAAGCTTTTATGAACAATTGGGCTATAACGAAATTGAAGTCATTTGTTTAGGTAAGCGCCTAATTCAAGATTAAAGCCTGTCTAATTTTATTTAATCACCCTTACTTTGCATCACAAAATTGATGTGCAATAGTAATCACTGTGTACTTGAAAATGGATTAATTCTACATTTTCTAGAGATGAGCCGAAGATCAAAAAGGGTTTGCATTCCTTGGCTTTAAAATTTAGGATTTGCCCCCATAACTCCTAAAGAATATGGAATAGAGATTTATCATGCGTGTAGATATTTGGTCTGACGTGGTTTGCCCCTTCTGCTATATTGGTAAAAAACGTTTGGAAGCTGCTGCACAAGAAGCCGGTATTGAACTGGAAGTACATTGGCACAGTTTCCAGCTCGATTCTGAAGCACCAGTTCGTCAGGAAGTGTCCAACTCTGAGCGTCTGGCGCAAAAATATGGCCGCACCGTGGCTGAAGTCGAAGAGATGCAGCGCAATATTGCTGCGATGGCCAAAGAAGAAGGCATTGAATTTAACTGGGAAGGTGCCAACTCAGGCAATACCTTTAATGCACATCGCCTGATTCATCTGGCACAAAGCAAAGGTCTGGGCAATGAAGCTGAGGAAGCGTTATTCTACAGTTATATGACTCAAGGCCTGCCGATTGGTGAACGTGAAACGCTGGAAGATGTTGGAGCGCGAATTGGCCTGAATCCGGTCGAAGTTGATGACCTTCTTGATTCGGATGAATTTGCTGACTTTGTTAAATTTGATCAGGAAGTGGCCCATGACCAGCTTAAGGTCACAGGCGTCCCTTTCTTTGTTTTTGATCAGCGCATTGCTTTGGCGGGTGCTCAGCCTAAGGAAGTTTTCCTGCAAGTTCTTGAAAAAGCATTAGAGCAGCCGCAGCAACAATCATCTGCCAATCAATGTACTACAGAAACCTGTGATGTTCCGGTGAAGCCTGAATAAAGATCAATTCAACTAGAGAAATCCTCATCCAAGATGGGGATTTTTTATGCTTTTTATAAATTTATTCCATCAAAGAATTCATCTTTAGATTGACAGAGTAATCCGTAATTTTATTGTCATTAAACACAATTTTCTCTACCTCAACTCAGGTTAACTGAATATTTTCAATTACCGCCTAAAAGTCTTGATTACTCAATGAATTGATTGCCATAGCTTTTAGGATTGCTCTGTAAACCCCATAAAACGCTCAGGCTGAAAATAAATAAAAGTCCCGCTTAATCCATTCCTAAAAAATTGTAGAATCTCGAAAATCAGCCTTAAGTTGTGATATTAAAAAAAACAGCTAGCTGCTTTTTTAGTACTCAACCAGATCCATATTCTGACTATAAAAACAAAGCATAATGCCCTGTAAAATCGTAAAAAATTGAATAATTTAAATCCACTAATTCATTGTTTTATAGAGTAATTAATCTAAAATTTACTGCTTAAATTTGCCGAAACTATCATTTTCTATTCAGGCTGATTTGCTATTATTTTACTCGCAGTAAGTTTAAATATTCTCCCATGTTCAAGTTATTGAACGCCCTGATATTAGAGGTCATCTTATGAATGCTCTTAAATTTGCTTTCGCAGCAATCATTATGGCTTTTTCTGTTCAAGCATCAGCGCAAATGACTCAAGTGGTTTATCTACCAGATTTTCCGGTGACTAAAGCGCCTGCTGAACCAGTGAATTCAGATTCCACCCCTGTTCAGGCATCCCTGCAAACAGCACAAGTCGTTTATCTGCCAGATTTTCCGGCGACCAAAGCGCCTGCTGAAACAGTAAATTCAGATTCTGCGAATATAGGCACCAAATATACAGCTTAAAAGCAGAAGCTATTTGTATTAAAACAGGCTGATTGATTCAGCCTGTTTTAATATCAGGTGAATCATATCCAGATTAAAAACCGATCAAGCTAAAAATTTCGACTATTTCTCATTCTGATTTTTTTCTATTGATTTTTATCACTTTTTATTAAAAATTTTGTTTATAAAATATTCAAAATAAATCACTATTTTATGTGATCCCTGCTTATAATTGCAGCATAAATATACTGATATCAAGAAATTCTGCTATGCATGAACTTCAAGCATTGCTACAGGGCAAAATTCCGCCTCAGGCGATTTCTGTTGATTTTTTAATTGAAATGGTGGAACGCCATA
Organism: Acinetobacter sp. 197; assembly: GCF_048148385.1. Classification (NCBI taxonomy): domain Bacteria; kingdom Pseudomonadati; phylum Pseudomonadota; class Gammaproteobacteria; order Moraxellales; family Moraxellaceae; genus Acinetobacter; species Acinetobacter sp. 197. The sequence continues at coordinate 19,104 of NZ_JAYWZK010000014.1, read as the reverse complement.
CAAATCTAAATTCTGCTGAATATAAGCTGGTCGAACTGGCAGTCAACATGATACTCGCCCACACACTGGATCAGGCATTGCAACATCTCTAGAGATCTAAAAATGAATGCTTTAGAAAAAGCACAATTAATTAAAGAATTACAGCAACTAACACGACAACTTGAGTATAAAGCCCTGCCTTTGTATGAAATTGCACGCTCAAAAAAAAGAATACGCGATATTTTTGATCTATGTGATGAGCCTATTTTCAGAACCCAGATTCTAGCTTTTAAAGCCCGCACCCAACCTGAGCTTGTCGCCTACCAGTTTTCTGAAAATACCGCCTATCATCTCAGCTTCCGGGGTTATTTCATCGAAAGCCTGGTGCTGGAAAAAGCCTTGTATGCCCATCCGGATTCAGGTTGGGCACTTTTACATCGTCCTGAACATGGCTGGCAGCTCTGGCTGATTCCGGCTCCCCACTCTCCTGCCCTGCACAGTCCATGGGCGGGACTGCAACAATGTTATATCTGGCTGTTGCAACAACAGCAGCAGTCTGCTTGTCTGAAAGAAGATCCACCATTATTGACGGTACCGGCTCTATCCCTGAATGAGGCTGAAAGCAGCTTAAAAGTGGAAGAAAAAAGCAAATACCATCGTGGTCAGCCAAGAGCAATAATCCAAGTGCCGGAATCAAGTCACCCTAATGAACCAGCTACTCAAGTAAAAACCCTACTTGAGGATCTTAATCCTCATCCAGAAACAGAAACAATAAGTCATCAAGAACCGGGCCTAGCCATGGAACTCATTCAGTTTCCTGCAGAAATCCAGATAGGTAGCATGATCGCCCAGGTTCGCTCTTTGGGCTTAGAAGAAGCCAATATACAACGGCTCTGTGCTTTAGAACTGGCACCCGATGACGGACATCCCGCCTACCTGGATATTGCCCTATATTATGCCGCAGAAGACAACTGGCAGGCACGTCAGGTCTTTGTGGCTGAGCAATTGAATCTGCAAGGCCAGTTTGTCAAATATCTGATGCTTTTAGGCGTACCAAGTCAGTTGCAGGCACACTATTGCATCCAGCACTGGCTGGCCCAGCATCAACGTCAGGCTGCTGCAATTAAATCACTGGCATGGTCTGCTTTAGCTACCCGTTTCCTGCAAGTGGAGCTCTTTTCAAAAGCTTACCTGCAACAGGCAGAAACGGTCTGGACATCGCCAGATTATTACCCGTTTATATTTGCGCATTTAATCCAGAAGCAGAAATTTATCTTATTTAAAGAAGCTGCTGCAGATTTTTCTACCCCAATACTTTTACTACAAGAACATCAGAAAATTCGAGTGATTCATGGTGAAGCACGTATATCGCTTGCAGAAGATGAGCTGGCCTATCCGCACCTGTTGCTACAACGTGACAAACAGCTAAATTGGCAGAATATTCACAATATTATTTTATCAATGCCACAGCCCATCCAAGTGATGGATCTTTATCGGGAGATTCAGGCTCAAATGATTGAATAATTGCTGTTATTTTGTAGCTTTAACTTGCTTTTCAAGGCCATTTTTTAGAAAACTACAGCTAGATATAAGAATACAAGAGCAACAAATAACTCATGCAAATAAACAGGATTACTCCAATCTTACTGCTCTCTCTCGGTATAGGAATGAGCAGTAGTATGTCTTGGGCAAATTCAGTAGCAGATGCTCCTGACAATCCGGCAGATACAGAGCCAAATCATTCAGGATTACTGGATCAGATTCCGCGCTTGATCGATGCGACACCTACGATCTTACCGGAACAGTCTGATGAAGCAATTGTGCCCTCCATGACAGAAACTGAAAATAACTCATGGGCCGATAAAAGGCAGAAAGGAATCCGTGAATGGGCAGACAGGACCGCACATAAAATTGACAACTGGTTTGGCAAGACTGACCCAGACCAGCCAGCTAATGCGACTTTACGAATCATTCTGGATAATAGCTGGGACAAATATGAAACTTATGAGATCAAGCCCAGAATTCGAGGAAAAATTAAACTTCCGACTCTGGAGCAGAAATTAAGTCTGGTTTTTGGTGATGACAGTCTGGATAACGAACTGGACACCAATGCTGCCATTACCAATGAAAATCTTGACAATGCCAGGGATAAAAATCTGGATATTCGCCGTACCCGTGAAAACAACAGCTCATTTGCCTTGCGCTGGTCAGAATTCGCCGATGGCCTGCCTTTCGATACCGATCTGGACCTCGGGGTACGTTCTGGCGATGATATCTATGCACGTGCCAAAATCAGTAGAGACTGGACCATGGAGAATGACTTCTCCTTTCATGCGGAACAGATTTACCGTTATGGATTGCAGAGTGAAAACTACCTGCGGACCAATCTTGAGCTGATCCATGCCCGGCCCAATCAGGCCTTTTTTTCCAATCAGCTGAGTCTGACTTATGCGGATGAACAGGAAGATGATCTGACCTGGGACAATTACACCTTCAGACAGCATCAATTTTTTCAGGAAAACCGCTTCAATTACGGTATCTATACAGGCGGTTATCTGGAGGATAAAGATCTGCGTCTGAATCGCTGGGGCCCTTATGTATCTTGGAGACAGCCGTTTCTACGCGAATGGTTTTTTGTACAGGCTGACCTGAACTACCTGAATGATGACCGACTGAACCGTAGCCATTATCTGGGTGCGTTAGTGCGTATGGAAGCCATTTTCTAAACCCAAACTGTCCTGAAAACATCAAAGCCCATAAAATATGGGCTTTTTCATGTTTGGATAAAATCAATGCTTATTCAGGAGAGTAATGTGTCGTGGAGACAAGACGATTGCTGCCCCCTATACGCGCTTTTCTTGCAAGGATGAGCCCCATCTGTGACATATTGAATTCCACACGATTAGCACACTGGATACGCTGTAATTTTGGTACGTCTTTTTTGACCGATGCCTGAAAGCCAATATGATCATTATGCAACACTTTTCTTAGATGCCGTGTCGGCCAAAGCTAATGCACTCATTGAGATCAGCATGATCTGTACCTAGACTTATTACTGGCGATTTTTTCATGAAGAACTCTTCAATCTCAATAATCTCCATTATGAATTAATATTCAATAATCTATCCCATTTAAAGATTATAAAATTAAAGGTATTTCTTTATATGAGCTCACGCTTTTTAAAATTATGCAAAGAAAATTAAAGTTTTCAGGAATGAATTCAAGCTATGAAAAAATCCCTCCGAAGAGGGATTTTTGAAGCCTAGAAAATTAACCTAACAGCAGGCTGTTAATACGTTTCACATACTCAGCCGGATTTTCTGGCAACCCCCCTTCTGCAATCATGGCCTGATCAAAAATCACATTGGCCAGATCATCAAACTGGGCCGAACCTTCCAGTTTTTTCACCAGCGGATGTTCAGGGTTAATTTCAAGAATCGGCTTAATGTCAGGAACAGGCTGTCCGGCATCTTTCAGTATACGGATTAACTGCGGAGATAGCTCGCCTTCACCTGTGACCAGACAGGCTGGAGAATCAACCAGACGAGTAGTCACACGCACTTCTTTGGTTTTGTCTTTGAGAGAATCAGTCAGTTTCTCAACTACTGGCTTAAACTGTTCAGCCGCAGCTTCTAGCGCTTTTTTCTCTTCGGCGTCTTGCAAATCACCGAGGTCAACTGCACCCTTGGACACGTTCTGCAATGGCGTACCATCGAATTCATGTACGAAGTTCATGGCCCATTCATCGACACGCTCAGACATCAACAGTACTTCAATGCCTTTTTTCTTGAACAGTTCCAGTTGTGGCGAATTCTTCGCAGCGTTCAGGCTTTCTGCAGTGATGTAGTAAATGGCCTTCTGGCCTTCTTTCATGCGTGCCTTATAGTCCGCCAATGAAGTGCTGACTTCGTCGTTGGTCGAGGTAGCATAGCGCAACAGCTTTAAGATACGTTCACGGTTCGTAAAGTCCTCACCCAGACCTTCTTTCAGTACCGCACCAAATTCATGGTAGAAAGTCTTGAATTTTTCCTGATCTTTTTCATCTTCAGATTTTGCCAGGCTATCTAAAGTGGTCAGAATACGGCGGGTATTGCCTTCACGGATGGTTTTCACATCGCGGCTTTCCTGCAACAGCTCACGGCTGACATTGAGCGGAAGATCGGCACTGTCCACTACACCCTGTACAAAGCGCAGATAGTTTGGAATCAGGTTATCCGCGTCATCCATAATGAAGACGCGTTTGACATACAGCTTGATGCCTGCTTTGGCTTCACGGGTAAAAATATCCTGTGGTGCCTTGCTTGGAATATAAAGCAGCTGGGTGTATTCCGTGCTGCCCTCGACCCGATTGTGCGCCCAGGCCAAAGGTGCAGCAAAATCATGCGTCAGGTTTTTATAGAACTCGATATACTGCTCTTCGCTAATTTCAGACTTGTTACGGGTCCAGAGCGCGCTGGCCGAGTTAATGGCTTCCCATTCATCAGTCTTCACATAGTGACCGCCTTTCGGTGTTTCACCTTCAGCAGCTTCATCTTCCTGCCAGACTTCTTTTTGCATCTGGATTGGTAAGCTGATGTGATCCGAGTACTTGTTGATGATCTGCTTTACTTTATAACTTTGCAGATAATCCAGGGCATCTTCACGCAGGTGCAGGATAATATCGGTACCCCGGCTTTCTTTTGTAATCTGTTCAACTTCGAACTCACCCGTGCCCTCGCTGATCCAGCGCACACCTTCTGAGGCATCTGTACCGGCACGACGCGATTCTACCGTAATCTTGTCTGCCACGATAAAACCTGAATAGAATCCTACCCCAAACTGGCCAATCAGCTGGGCATCGGCTTTCTGATCTCCAGTCAGTTTAGACATAAAATCTTTGGTACCAGACTTTGCAATAGTCCCCAAATTATCAATCGCTTCTTGCTGGCTCAGGCCGATCCCGTTATCTGAAATGGTAATAGTTTTATTTTCTGGATCAAGGCTGACCCGAACATGTAGGTCTGGATCATTTTCATAATATTCAGGATGATTAATGCCTTCAAAACGCAATTTGTCACATGCATCCGAGGCATTGGAAATCAGTTCGCGCAGGAAAATTTCAGGATTTGAGTAAAGCGAATGGGTCACGAGGTGCAGTAACTGTGCTACCTCGGCCTGGAAACTGTGTTTTTGTACGTTTAAATCGCTCATGAATCACTCCTATTATTGTAAATACAGATATTAACTGCTGCCTATATGAATGGAGTGAGTTCAATAATTTTCAATAGTCTGAAGTGGATTTTTTCTCAAAAAAATTTAGATTTTTTATCTTTATCAGATTAATAGATTGAATCAATGAATCTTAATAAGGTCCCATTTTATAGATACGCTCAAACTGCAGGTCCAGCTGCTGCTGACGCATGTTATAGACCTGACTCAGACAAGACACCGATTCCTGGCAACGGTCGCGAAACTGCAGCCATTTGACCTGATCGCGCTGAATCACCGAGCGCGTTCCCATCGGTACCATACGGCGTAAAATATGGTAGCTGGTGCTCATCTTGACATCGGCATCATTGAGCAGTCGATGCTCACAAATCGTTTTTTCTGTACCAGTTACAGCTTTCTGACAGTCAAAGCTTGCTGCATAGGCAGACGCTGCCAGCAGACTGGAGAAGATCACAATACCTTGGATTAAAAACTTCATGCTGATCTTCCTTATTATTCAATTATTAAGTCGTATTCAATTAATGTTTACTTTATTCGTTTTAATATAGTTGAACATTGCCGATCTGCTCAATTTCAACACGTTATAAATCGTTGTTATTTTGAAAAAAAAGCCTCATACAAGATGAGGCTATTGGAAAATCAATCCAGGAATGTGGAAGCTTAAACTTTTTAGAATTTGTAGCTATAACCCAATGTATAAACAATCGGATCAATATCTAAATTAAATTTAGATTTTCCAACTGCTGCAGCTGTTGCATCATCTAAAGTCACTTCAGGACTCAAATCCGCATAACGCACATCTACAAACACACCCCAGTTTTTAGCATCTGCCGGTTGATAGTTAAAACCGACTTGTCCAGCAATACCAAATTCCTCTTTGACGTCTTTTGCTGCACCTTCTTCATCCCAAGCAATAAAGGCTGTTCCACCCAAACCTACGTATGGCGTAAAACGTGTAGAGTTTTTAAAGTGATATTTTGCGGTAATGGTTGGTGGAAGATGCTTAATCTTGGCAATTTTCCCTAGACCCTGAGCAGAAATGTCATGGTTAAACGGGGCAGCCAATAATAATTCTGCCGAAATATTGTCATTGAAGAAATATTCAACAGAAGGAGTAAAACCATATTCCTGATCGGCTTCTACGACTAAACCTGGTGCAATTTCAGTATCGCTTGTTGGTGCCAAAGAACTCGCACCCACTTTAACTTGCCACGGACCTGCCATCGCAGATGCAGAAAGACCCATTAATGCAATTAAAGTAATTTGCTTTAACATTTTAAACACCCCACTGGAAGAATAATTATTAAAAAATAAACCCTAATTAATAATAAACACGATAGAAAATAATATGCAATACAGATTATAAAACTAATTTTCAATTATTATTTAAGATATTGTTTTAACTTTAAATTTATTTTAAATTGACTGGAAAGGTTGGTTTTAAATACCAAGTAAATTAATCAGATTAACAGGCTTTATTCAGAGTAAAACAATCAGGTTTATATTAATTTAATCTTTAATAAAAATATTTAAAATACATCTTATAATTTATTTTAAATCCAGATGAATCTGCCCTGATCTATATCAGGGCAGATTAGAATTTCCTTAGAGGACCATAGCTGCAATCCAGCCAAAAATGATCAGTGGAATATTAAAATGAATAAAGGTAGGGACTACGCTGTCTTTCATATGGTCATGTTGACCATCCATGTTTAAACCCGAAGTCGGACCCAAAGTTGAATCCGATGCTGGTGAACCGGCATCACCTAAAGCTGCTGCAGTCCCGATAATCGCAATAGTCGCTGCAGGACTAAAACCGAACTGGATACAAAGCGGCACATAGATAATCGCTAGAATCGGAATGGTTGAGAAAGACGAACCAATACCTAAGGTAATCAGCAGACCGATCAGCAGCATCAAAAATGCGGCCAGTGCCTGACTATTACCAATCCAGTGGACCGATGCCTCGACCAGCGCAGGCACCTGATTGGTGGCTTCAATCACGGCTGCAAAACCTTGTGCTGCAATCATGATAAAACCGACCAGCGCCATCATGCGCATACCGGTAATGATCACATCATCCGCTTCTTTCCACTTGAAAATACCGGCACAGCTGAGAATTGCCACACCGACCAGACCTGCTAGAATCATTGAATCTGAGTACAGTTGCACTACCAGGGTTAAAATAACAGCCAGACCGGCCATCCAGATAGTGAATTTCGAAATTTCAGGTTTAAGCTGTGGCTCTACCCCGAGTTCAGATGAAATACTTTGCGGCTTTTCAATCTGAATGTCTTTGTACTGACGCGGTTTACGATAGCTGATAAATATAGCCACCAATAAGCCAACGAACATTCCAAATACCGGGATCGCCATGGCAGATGGAATCTGGTCATAGCTGATTTCAAAACCATAAGGCTTACCAAAAGTATTGATGTTATAACCCAGAATATCATTCAGGAAGATCGCACCAAAACCCACTGGAATCAGCATATAGGTTGCAACCAAGCCAAAGGTTAGCAGACAGGCCACCAGACGGCGATCCAGCTGTAAATGGTTAAATACAATCAATAGCGGTGGAATCAGTACCGGAATGAAAGCAATATGCACAGGAATGACATTCTGCGAGAACACGGCAGCAATAGCGACGGTGAAAAAGATCAGATATTTCATCCGGTTCTGTGCTTTAAAATCCGCCTCACCCTTTAAGGTGCTAATCATTTTATAGGCCAGTAAATCCGGTAAACCCGAACGTGCCAAGGCCAAAGCAAATGCACCTAGAATACCGTAAGCCAAGGCAATTTTGGCCCCACCACCCAAACCATTGTTAAATGCGTCTAAGGTACCCTGCAGACCAAGACCTGCCAATAAACCACCTGTAACAGCACCAATGACCAGGGCAAAAACCACAGGTACACGTGCCAATGAGAGTCCAAACATGACTCCAATAGCAGCAAGAATTGCGAACATAATGAATCGGAGATAGAGAGAAAGCCGCTATTTTATCAGAAAATACGGATAAAAATTCCGCCACTTTCCCCTCGCCGGGTCATGCTTCACAAAGCGGCTTATCAATCAGTGACCGCAGACGTCTTCTGAATAAAATAATCAATTAATTGAGCAACTTGCTCTGGCTGACTCAGAATCGCCCAGTGATTGGCAGCCAATTCTACTCTCGAAAAATCATCCACCCATTTAGACACTTCATCGATCAGATCAGGGCCGACAAACTTATCATTTTGCAACACAATCGCTTGTACAGGACAGATTGCAAAGCGCTGCCGTGGTTGAGCTAAACGTGGCAAAAAGTTAGCCCGATACAGATTCACACCATATTTTCCATCTTTGACAATATAGGGATTAAGCGGCAGATCATCGCGTTTTTCCAGTTGCTCAACGATCTTGGCCCAACGCTGCGGATTAAAAAAATTCCAGGCCAAAGGTGCCACCCAGGGCAGCTGAAACACCGCGATATACCAGGACTTGCTCATCTGCTTTAAGAATTTTGTTCTGTTTTGCTGGAACTGTTCGCGCATCCAGAAAGCTGCATGGTCCAGACAGGGGCCGGACAGCGTGCTATAAGACAAAATTCGGCCTTTGAATCTAAAATCTGTGACAGATTCCCAAGACTGAATTGAGCCCCAGTCATGTGCAGCCAGATGAAAAGCTCGATTCGGCAATACCTTATTCACTACTTCTTCCAGATCCTGACTTAAACGTGCCAGACGGTAATCCGAGATTTTTTTAGGAATACTGGACTCACCTGCACCACGTACATCATAGGTCACAATAAAGTAGTTCTGAGTTAAATAATGAATGACTGGCTCCCAAACCATCTGATGATCGGGATAGCCATGAACCAGCACCAATGCCGGCTGTGTGGGCTGTCCATAAGTTCTGACACAGAGCCGCTGCTGATCCGTGGTATCGACCCATTGTGTTTGCATTTCCATCTCTTAATCCTGTTCTTGTTATTGACCGCTTAGTTTATAAATCGGCATGATTGATCAATGCTAGCGCATTTTTGTTGCTCTAGTATGCATAATCAAAGCCACAAAAAGAATGTCAGTATGAACCTGTTCCAGAAAATTCAAAAACTGCCGCTGGTATCAAAATTTATTTTGAACCGCTATGCTCCTTATCGGGGTGCAGGTATCGAAATTGATAAGATTGATTTTAATAATTATCACGTGCGGGTCAAAATGCCGCTAACCCGTAAAAACCAGAATATTGTCGGCGTACATTTTGGTGGCAGCCTGTATTCGATGGTCGATCCTTTTTATATGTTACTGCTGATGCATCATTTGGGGCCGAAATATCTGGTCTGGGATAAAGGTGCCAGTATTCAGTTTTTGGCTCCTGGCCGCGGCACCGTGATCGCGGACATCCGGATCTCTGCTGAAGAAATCAGCACAATTATCAATTTGGCGGCCAACAATGCACCTGTATACCGCAATTATCAGCTAAATATCTATGATGAAGCCGGGGTCAGGATTGCGGAAGTAGAGAAAACGGTTTATATCCGGCGAAAACAGAGCAAAGGGAAAAGCCTATCTGTCAAATAAGATAAAAGCGCCCATATGGCGCTTTTAAATTTAGATTATTTTACAAGTGAAACAGGACTTAACGACGACGGTTATCCTGTTCAATGGCAGCTCCGGCACCACCACCGATGGCGCCACCGATGGCAGCACCAGCATTGCCACCAAAGATGCTTTTACCGACTGCTGAGCCTACCGCACCACCTACACCACTATAGGTTGCATTACGGTTGGAACCACCTTGGGATTTACTGCCTACTGCAGCACCGGCACCACCACCAATCGCAGAACCGACACCACCGCCGACACTATTACCTACGCCACCACCGACGGCACCACCTAAGGCAGCAGCACCAATACGTTGATTTTTGCTCGACATGTTTTCACAACCTGCCAACATAAAGGTGGAAAGCGTGGCAACTGCCATAACACCGATTAACTTTTTCATGACCTTGGCCTTCCTGTCTTGTCTTGTTTTAATTAAGCTTATCTTCATTTTATGGAACTAAAATCTGTAGCGTGTTATTTCTCTCGGTATTCCTGCTGATTTTTGTAAATATCAGTGGATAATTCCCATGTTGAGGAAGCTATCTGGATGAGTTTTGTATAAAAAAAGACGCCCGAAGGCGTCTCTTTTTTAAGCTTTAACTTGAATTAGAATTCTTCGTTAAATGCCTGGCTTAAAGCTTGGTCTACATCAGAGAAGTTATTATGCAGTTCAAATTCTGCAGCTTCTGCTTCTTGACGACGACGCTCTAAGTGGTAAGCCAAACCTGTACCTGCTGGGATCAGACGACCTACAACCACGTTCTCTTTCAAGCCGCGTAAATCATCTTCTTTACCTGTTACAGCCGCTTCAGTTAACACACGTGTGGTTTCCTGGAACGATGCAGCAGAGATGAACGAGTCAGTAGAAAGCGACGCTTTGGTAATACCCATCAATTGACGTTCAAACTTCGCAGGGAACTTGTTTTGCGCAAGAACTGCTTGGTTTTCCTGAACAACACGGATGTAATCCACTTGTTCGCCTTTGATGAAGCTGGTATCGCCACCGTCAGTGATATCAACTTTACGTAGCATTTGACGTACGATGACTTCAATATGCTTATCGTTGATTTTTACACCTTGCAGACGGTATACGTCCTGAACTTCGTTCACGATGTAATTCGTCAATGCCACTTCACCTTTCAGACGTAAAATGTCATGCGGGTTTTGTGGACCATCAGAAATCGTCTCACCACGGTTTACATGCTCGCCTTCGAACACGTTAATGGTACGCCATTTCGGAATCAGCTCTTCATAGATTTCAGAGCCATCATCCGGCGTAATCACCAGACGGTTCTTACCTTTGGTCTCTTTACCAAAGCTCACAACACCTGACACTTCTGCAAGGATTGCATGCTCTTTCGGCTTCCGTGCTTCGAACAAGTCAGCTACACGTGGCAGACCACCGGTAATATCACGAGTACGTGAAGATTCTTGTGGGACACGACCGATTACGTCACCGACACCAATTGTTTCGCCATCGCGAACAGAAAGAATCGTGTTTTGTGGCAGGAAGTAGAACTGCTCACCACCATCGACTGTGTCTAACACAACAGCAGGACGCAAATCTTTACCTGACGCAGGACGTGAAGTCACTGGCAAGATTTCGATGGTTGACATACCTGTTGCATCATCAGTTTTAGAAGTAACCGTCACGCCATCAGCAATCTGGCTGAAACGCACTTTACCAGCAACTTCTGTTACCAATGGATGTGTATGCGGATCCCAAGTCGCCACGATACCGCCTGCTTCTACAGCTTCGCCATCTTTGAGCAAGATAGATGCACCGTATGGAATTTTATAGCGCTCACGCTCACGACCTAAGTCATCCGCAATACCGATTTCACCTGAACGTGAAGTCGATACCAAGTGACCTTTGGCATGTTGTACGGTTTTCACGTTATGGAAACGTACTGTACCCTGGTTACGAACCTGTACGCTGTTTGCAGCAGAAGTTCGGCTCGCAGCACCACCCACGTGGAAGGTACGCATCGTTAACTGTGTACCTGGTTCACCAATCGATTGAGCTGCCATAACACCAACAGACTCACCTGGGTTCACCTGATGACCACGTGCCAGGTCACGACCGTAACATTTCGCACATACACCGAAGGTAGATGCACAGTTCACGACTGAACGCACTTTAATTTCGTCGACACCCTGGCTTTCAATAAACGCAGCCAGTTTCTCGTCAATTAAAGTATTACGTGGAAGCAGAACTTCATCTGTACCCACTTTCTTGACATCTTCAGCAACTACACGACCCAATACTCGTGCACCCAGGTTCTCGATGACATCACCACCCTGAATGAACGGAGTCATCACTAGGCCGTCGAAGGTACCACAATCCGGCTCGGTAATGACCAAGTCCTGCGCAACGTCTACCAGACGACGAGTCAGGTAACCAGAGTTTGCAGTCTTAAGTGCTGTATCGGCCAAACCTTTACGCGCACCGTGTGTCGAGATGAAGTACTGAAGTACGGTCAAACCTTCACGGAAGTTCGCTTTAATTGGGGTTTCAATGATCGAGCCATCCGGCTTCGCCATCAAACCACGCATACCCGCCAACTGACGAATCTGAGCTGCCGAACCACGGGCACCCGAGTCAGACATCATGTAGATCGAGTTGAATGATTTTTGCTTCTCGTCTTCACCCTGTTTGTTCTTCACAGTGGTGAAAGACAAGTTGTCCATCATCGCTTTAGCAACCTGGTCATTGGTACGCGCCCAAATATCGACCACTTTGTTATAACGTTCGCCGGCAGTTACGAAACCTTGTTCGAACTGTTGTTCGATTTCACGAACTTCAGCTTCCGCTTTACCAATAATTGCTTGTTTTTGCGGTGGAATAACCATGTCTTCCATACCGACAGATACACCTGAACGCGTCGCTTGACGGAAGCCCAAGTACATCAATTGGTCAGCGAAGATAACAGTATCTTTCAGACCCAATTTACGGTAGCAAGAGTTAATTAACTTCGAGATGTTTTTCTTGGTCATCTCAACGTTAATTTGCTGGAAATCCATACCTTCAGGCACAACTTCCCAAAGTAGGCAGCGACCAGGCGTCGTATCTACAATAATGGTTTGCTGTTCACGGTTACCATCTTCGTCGATCACAGTCTGGTGTACACGTGCTTTAACGCGAGCGTGTAGATCAACCTGACCAGTCGCCAGTGCACGGTTTACTTCGTGAGTATCCGCGAACACCATGCCTTCACCTTTGGCATTGATTGCATCACGCGTGATGTAATACAAGCCCAAGACAACGTCCTGAGACGGTACGATGATTGGCTCACCGTTCGCTGGAGACAAGATGTTGTTTGTCGACATCATTAACGCACGAGCTTCAAGCTGAGCTTCAAGTGTTAATGGTACGTGTACCGCCATCTGGTCACCATCGAAGTCGGCGTTAAACGCAGCACATACGAGTGGATGTAGACGGATCGCTTTACCTTCGATCAGGATCGGTTCAAATGCTTGAAGACCCAGACGGTGAAGAGTGGGTGCACGGTTCAACATCACTGGATGTTGACGAATCACGTGAGCAAGTACGTCCCAAACTTCTGGGGTTTCGCGCTCAACCATTTTCTTCGCAGCTTTAATGGTGGTTGCTTGACCAGATGCCTGTAGTTTCGCAAAAATAAATGGCTTGAACAGTTCAAGTGCCATTTTTTTCGGAAGACCACATTGGTGCAAACGCAGGTTTGGACCAACAGTAATTACCGAACGGCCAGAGTAGTCAACACGCTTACCAAGTAAGTTTTGACGGAAACGACCCTGTTTACCTTTGATCATGTCTGCCAAAGATTTAAGCGGACGCTTGTTCGAACCGGTAATTGCACGACCGCGACGACCGTTATCCAGCAATGCATCTACAGACTCTTGCAACATACGTTTTTCGTTACGTACGATGATGTCTGGCGCAGCAAGGTCAAGAAGACGCTTCAAACGGTTATTACGGTTGATCACACGACGGTAAAGATCGTTTAGGTCAGAAGTCGCGAAACGACCACCTTCAAGTGGTACAAGCGGACGAAGGTCTGGTGGAAGAACTGGAAGTACAGTCAACACCATCCATTCTGGCTTGTTGTTTGAATCGTTGAATGCTTCCATCAACTTCAAACGCTTAGATGCTTTTTTCAGCTTGGTTTCTGACGTCGTAACAGGAATTTCTTCACGCAGACGCGCAATTTCAGCTTCAAGATCGATGTCTTTCAACAGGTCTTGAACCGCTTCAGCACCCATTTTCGCTGTGAATTCATCACCGTGTTCTTCTAATGCATTGAAGTATTCTTCATCGTTTAGAAGCTGGTATTTCTCAAATGGAGTCATACCCGGATCGGTCACTACATAAGATTCGAAATACAATACACGTTCAATATCACGCAGCGTCATGTCTAAAAGAAGACCGATACGGCTTGGTAATGATTTCAAGAACCAGATGTGCGCAACCGGTGAAGCAAGGTCAATATGACCCATACGTTCACGACGAACTTTCGCAGTAGTCACTTCAACGCCACATTTTTCACAAATGACGCCTTTGTATTTCATACGCTTGTATTTACCACACAAGCATTCATAATCTTTTACTGGACCAAAGATTTTGGCACAGAACAAACCATCACGTTCAGGCTTGAACGTACGATAGTTAATGGTTTCTGGCTTTTTAACTTCACCGTGAGACCATGACTTAATCATTTCTGGTGACGCAAGACCAATACGGATGCGATCAAACTCTACAGGAGCATGACCGTCTGAATCCGTCTTTTTGCGCATGATATCGAGCAAGTCTTTCAATTTTTTTCTCCGTGTGTTGTGGAGATTTTCACTCAACAACTGGGTCACAAATATTGTTTTTTAACTGAGTAATCCCCCCACCATCCTGCCTATCTCTAAGCGGGAAACTCCCCTTAAATTTAAGAGGAGTAAATCCCCCCCTTTATCAAGGGGGTTGGGGGGATTGGATGGTTACTTAGTCACCATTTTTCAGTTCAATGTTGATACCTAAAGAACGGATCTCTTTGGTCAATACGTTGAACGATTCAGGCATGCCCGGATCCATATAATGGTTGCCATCTACAATGTTCTTGTAGATACGGGTACGGCCTTCAACGTCATCCGATTTCACAGTCAGCATTTCTTGTAGCGTATATGCTGCACCGTAAGCTTCTAGTGCCCAGACTTCCATCTCACCGAAACGCTGACCACCGAATTGTGCTTTACCACCAAGCGGCTGTTGCGTTACTAGCGAGTAAGAACCAGTTGAACGCGCATGCATCTTATCATCAACCAAGTGGTTCAGTTTCAGCATGTACATATAACCGACAGTTACCGGACGGTCGAAACGTTCACCTGTACGACCATCATATAATACAGTCTGACCAGTACTAGATAGGCCTGCAAGTTGTAACAACTCTTTGATCTGACCCTCTTCAGCACCATCGAATACAGGCGTTGCCAAAGGCACACCAGCACGCAAGTTGCCAGAAAGTTTCAAGATTTCTTCGTCGGTCAAGCTATCAAGATCTTCTTGCTCGCCACCCACTTTGTTGTAAATCTTGTCTAGGAAATCACGAAGCTCAAGTACAGTACGTTGCTCTTTCATCATCTTGTCGATTTGATCGCCAAGACCTTTTGCAGCCATACCTAGGTGAGTTTCAAGAATCTGACCCACGTTCATACGCGATGGTACGCCCAGCGGGTTAAGCACGATATCAACAGGTACACCGTTGGCATCATGTGGCATGTCTTCTACCGGTAAGATGTTAGATACAACACCCTTGTTACCGTGACGACCCGCCATCTTATCACCCGGCTGGATGCGACGTTTTACAGCAAGATAAACTTTAACAACTTTCAATACGCCAGTAGTCAGTTCATCGCCTGTAGAAAGTTTTCGTTTTTTCTCAGCAAATTTCTCGTCAATTTCAAAGCCCTTCTCTTTCAAGAACACTTGAATTTGCGTTAAACGTTCAGCAATTGCTTCATCAACTGGTTGAATTTCAAGAAGATCAACGAGCTCTAAACCAGACAACACGTCTTCAGACAATTTGTCGCCACGTTTAGTTGTACCGCCACCATTCGACTCTTGGCCGTTGAGTAGACGGATCACGCGTTCACGTGCAGCTTCTTCAAAGATTTTGAACTCTTCTTTCAAGTCCTTACGGTATGCATCAAGCTGTGCTTTTTCAATTGCTTGAGCACGTTCGTCTTTTTCAAGGCCGTCACGTGTAAACACTTGAACGTCAATCACAGTACCTTTCGTACCCGATGGAACGCGTAAAGATGAGTCTTTTACGTCAGCCGCTTTTTCACCGAAGATTGCACGTAGCAATTTTTCTTCCGGAGTAAGCTGCGTTTCACCTTTAGGTGTCACTTTACCAACCAGGATGTCACCGGCAGTTACTTCAGCACCGATGTAAACGATACCTGACTCGTCCAGTTTAGACAGAGCAGCTTCACCTACGTTCGGAATATCCGCAGTGATTTCTTCCGCACCCAGTTTGGTATCACGTGCAACACATGACAATTCCTGGATATGAATAGACGTTAAACGGTCTTCTTGAAGTACACGCTCAGATAACAAGATCGAGTCTTCGTAGTTGTAACCATTCCAGGTCATGAACGCAACGCGCATGTTCTGGCCCAGTGCCAGCTCACCGCCATCTGTTGATGGACCATCAGCAAGCACATCGCCACGACCTACTTTATCGCCCATGTTCACAAGAACTTTCTGGTTGATACAAGTGTTCTGGTTCGAACGGGTGTACTTGATCAGGTTGTAGATATCTACACCTGCTTCACCTGCGATCATTTCGTCTTCATTCACACGAATAACCACACGTGACGCATCTACATATTCGATACGACCACCACGTTTCGCGATCACACATACACCAGAGTCATGTGCTACGTTCGCTTCCATACCTGTACCAACAAGCGGCTTGTCAGCGATCAACGTCGGAACTGCCTGACGTTGCATGTTTGAACCCATCAATGCACGGTTGGCATCATCGTGTTCTAGGAATGGAATCAGTGAGGCTGCTACAGAGACTACCTGCTGAGCAGATACATCCATATGCGTTACTTTTTCAGGAGGCATACGTACGAAGTCACCTTGATGACGTACAGATACGAATTCTTCAGTTAAATGACCATCTTTATCAATTGCAGAATCGGCCTGTGCAATCACAGTACCCACTTCTTCAATAGCAGATAAGTATTCAACTTCGTCTGTTACACGACCATCAACCACTTTACGATACGGTGTTTCCAGGAAACCGAACTCGTTCGCTTTAGCATATACAGAAAGCGAGTTGATCAAACCAATGTTTGGACCTTCCGGTGTTTCAATTGGACAAACACGGCCATAGTGAGTTTGATGTACGTCACGTACTTCAAAGCCTGCACGCTCACGTGTCAAACCACCCGGACCAAGCGCTGATACACGACGTTTGTGTGTAATTTCAGACAACGGGTTGTTTTGGTCCATGAACTGGGACAACTGGCTTGAACCAAAGAATTCTTTGATTGCAGCAGCCACTGGCTTCGCGTTGATCAAATCCTGCGGAGACAGGTTATCAGTTTCAGCTTGTGACAGACGCTCTTTAACAGCACGTTCTACACGAACCAGACCCACACGGAATTGGTTTTCTGTCATTTCACCAACAGAACGAACACGACGGTTACCCAAGTGGTCGATATCGTCGACTTCACCTTTACCGTTACGGATTTCAACTAATGTTTTCAGTACATCAGTGATATCCTCATTCGAGAGAATACCTTCAACTTCACGTGACTTCTGGTCTGTACCCACTTCGTAAGGACGACCCAAACGACGGTTGAACTTCATACGACCCACTGGAGACAGGTCATAACGCTCAGAAGAGAAGAACAAGTTGTTAAACAGGTTTTCAGCAGCTTCTTTGGTTGGTGGCTCGCCCGGACGCATAACCTTGTAGATTTCTACCAATGCTTCTTCACGGCTTGTAGTCGTATCTGCACGTAGAGAATCTGCAATGAATGAACCGCGGTCGATATCATTGGTGAACAGAATATTGAACTGCTTCACGCCGCCTTCTGCAATTTTCACCATAATTTCATGGCTTAATACAGTATTGGCTGCAATCACATCACCATCTTTTAATGGGATGTCTTCAGCAGTAATACGCTCATATAGGTACTCATCAGGTACTGCAAGTTTTTCAAGACCCGAAGCTTCCATTTGACGTACATGACGCGCATTGATACGTTTACCTTGCTCAACAATTGCCTTGCCATCCTTGTCCAGGATGTCAAACTGTGCCATTTCGCCACGCAGACGTTCAGGCACCAGGTCAATTTGGTAGCTACCCATGTCAAGATACACAGGTACTTTCTCGTAGAACATGTCGAGAATGTTTTCGTTACTATAACCCAAGGCACGAAGTACTACAGTCGCAAGTAATTTACGACGACGGTCAATACGTACATAAACCAGGTCTTTCGCATCGAATTCAAAGTCTAACCATGAACCACGGTAAGGAATGATACGTGCTGAATAAAGAACTTTACCACTTGAGTGAGTCTTGCCCTTATCGTGGTCAAAGAATACGCCTGGTGAACGGTGTAATTGTGACACGATCACACGCTCGGTACCGTTAATCACAAAGGTACCGTTATCCGTCATCAATGGCATTTCGCCCATATAGACTTCTTGTTCACGTACGTCTTTAATTGACTTCGTTTCACGATCTTTCAGGATCAAACGAATTTTTACACGCATTGGTGCTGCATAAGTTGAGCCACGAAGGATACATTCGCGTACATCAAACTCAGGCTTACCAAGACTATACTCAACAAATTCTAAAGCAGCATTGCCAGAATAACTTTCAATAGGAAAAACTGAACGAAATGCGGCTTGGAGACCGATATCTTCGCGGTTTTTTGGTGATTTGCCATCTTGTAAGAATGTTCTGTACGAGTCGACTTGAATCGCGAGCAAGTACGGAGCATCCATGACGCTAGGCAATTTACCAAAATTCTTACGGATCCGTTTCTTTTCGGTATATGAGTATGCCATCTGGAGTCCTCGGAAAGTGTAAACCAAGCCCGCCTGCAGAACGGGCTCAGAAGGAATTACGCTGGCCGATATGGCCACCACTCTTTACAAATGCTGCAATTTTTAGTGGTATTAAAACGCTTATCAATATTTTTTTAATGAAAAATATTGGTAAGCGTTTGTTCATTATGTTTATTTTTAATTTGTATGAATTTTCTCTGCACACGACAAAAAAATCATCCCCACCCGATTTTCATAGGTTTAGGGGTTAAAAAGCTAACTAACTGT
>NZ_JAYWZK010000013.1:0-103240 GCF_048148385.1 Acinetobacter sp. 197 | reverse complement strand
AAAAAAAGAGCACCTGGAATCCCCAAATTCCAGGTGCTTTATCTCAAAGAGTTATTATTATTTTCGCTTTATAGGAACTCAGGATGCTAACACCAGAGTTCCTTTTTTTACTTCTTGTTAGATCAGCCAAAAGCGTCCCCAATCGCTTGTAGCCGTTCCTTTTCTCCACACTTTTTTTGTTTTCAACCCTTATTTTTTCTGCTTTCCCCAAGGTTGTTTTTAGAATCACGAATAAATCAATTGTTTTACTTTTTGTTTAAGCTTCAAACAGCTTCAAGCTCTTAAACTTCTCCAGTAATTGTTCCTGTGTTTCACAATGATCCGGATGAGGAATAATGCATTCAATCGGGCAGACATCTACACAGGTCTGATGTTCATAAAAACCGACGCAT
This sequence comes from Acinetobacter sp. 197, assembly GCF_048148385.1. Lineage (NCBI taxonomy): Bacteria > Pseudomonadati > Pseudomonadota > Gammaproteobacteria > Moraxellales > Moraxellaceae > Acinetobacter > Acinetobacter sp. 197. Next base: position 102,848 of record NZ_JAYWZK010000013.1, on the reverse strand, counting down.
TCCGTACAACGTTTTACGTCAATTTCATAGAACTTTTCACCCTCATAAATCGCTTCATTCGGGCATTCCGGTAAACACATATCGCAATTGATGCATTTGTCGGTAATCAGCAGTGCCATATTTAACCTGCCTGATAAGCCAGTGAAGATGCTGAAATATTTGCAGCTGAATGCGGCAGATTACGGATCAGCAGGGCATATTGCATATCTACATCTGCTGGAGCCGGAATCTCGACGATATGACCTGAGCCTTTGGCATCTTCAATCAGATTACCTTTTTTGTCTTTCATTTCCGTTAAAGTAAAGGTGATATTGCCTCTAGTCGTCATCAGTTCCAGTGAATCACCGAGGACAAAACGGTTTTTCACATCAATCTTGATGTAGTCTCCATTACGTTCTAACACTTCACCACAGAACTGCTGATGATCGAAACTGGATGAACCATTCTCATAGTTTTGATATTCGCTATGCACATGACGGCGCAGGAAACCTTCGGTATAACCACGATTCGCCAGACCTTCAAGCTGGGTCATCAAGGATGGATCAAACGGCTTACCAGCAAGGGCATCATCAATTGCTTTACGATAAATCTGGGCAGTACGCGCACAGTAGAAATAGGACTTGGTCCGGCCTTCAATTTTTAAGGAATGTACACCAATTTTGGTAAGACGTTCGACATGCTGAACCGCGCGCAGATCTTTGGAATTCATGAAATAAGTGCCGTGTTCATCTTCTTCTGCGGCAAACATGTCTTCTTCATTGCGCTGTAACAGCACTGGCTCGTTGAATTGGTGTTGTGCCTGCATATGTGCTTCGTCGGCATCTTTGGAGCAGCAGCCTGAATCCAGATTTTTCACTGGAATCACATCACCGGTTTCATCTTCCTTGGCATCCAGCACTTTATATTCCCAACGGCAGGCATTGGTGCAGGCACCCTGATTGGCATCACGTTTGTTCATATAGCCAGACAGCATGCAACGGCCAGAATAGGCCATGCACAGTGCGCCATGAACAAAGACTTCAATCTCCATATCCGGCACTTGCTGTTTGATTTCTGCAATTTCTTCAATCGACAGTTCACGTGACAGAATGACACGGGTCAATCCCATGTTCTTCCAGAATTTGACGGTTGCCCAGTTCACGGCATTGGCCTGTACCGACAGGTGAATATCCATATGCGGGAAATGTTCACGGACCAGCATAATCAGACCGGGATCGGACATGATCAGTGCATCCGGCTGCATGTCAACCACAGGAGCTAAGTCACGAATGAAATTTTTCAGCTTGGAGTTATGTGGCTGAATATTGACGACCACGTAGAATTTTTTGCCTAATTCATGGGCTTCTTTAATACCAATCGCGAGATTTTCATGGTCAAATTCATTATTACGAACCCGCAGGCTATAACGCGGCTGGCCTGCATAGACTGCGTCTGCACCATAAGCAAAGGCATAGCGCATATTTTTTAATGAGCCTGCAGGTGAGAGAAGTTCGGTAACGTGAGAAATGCTCATGATCAAATTGAAAGACATAAAAAAAGTACGGCTTTATTCTAACCATCTAAAATCAGGATTCAACCTAGTAAATAACTCGGAATTGGAGTAATTCAACTAAATTTCAAGTTAAAAATGAAGCACTCATAAAGTTAAGAATTCCAGAAAGTTTTATGTATTTTCAAGCGATTCTAAAGTTTTTAAAATCTGGCAATGATCGATTGTGGTGGGCGTATTGCAGCTGTCACGAAGCAGCATCAGCTGTTGCTCAAATATTTGTAATTCTTTAATTTTATTTGAAATTTCCAGAAGATGCCGATCAATCATCTGATTGACTTCACAGCAGTCCTGTTCAGGGTTCTGCTCCAGTTTAATCAGATGTTCGATTTCTTTTAAAGACATGCCTAGGGTACGGCAACGTTTGATAAAAATTAAACGTTTCAAGGCTTCTTCAGCATAATAACGATACTGATTACTTGCTCGAAAATTCGGCTGTATCAACCCTTTTTTCTCGTAAAAGCGAATGCTGTCGGTACTTAAACCGGTCTTAGTCGCGATTTCTGAAATGAGATAATGTGACATAAACACCTCAGGCTTGACCTTGGAGTTACTCCATAGTTTCTAATGACTATAGCGTATTTTATATAGAAAATCCTCGGAGAATCATATGGCTTGTAGTTGTAGTCATGAACCTGCACCATCCACGCCCAATAGCAAATTCAGAACCGCCTTATGGATTGCATTATTCATTAATTTGACCTTGTTCATTGTAGAACTAGTGGGTGGTGCTTATGCGCATTCATCCGCATTATGGGCAGATGCGCTAGATTTTTTTGGAGATGCAGTAAATTATGGGATTTCACTGGCTGTATTAGGGGCAAGCCTGTATTGGCGCGCAACAGTTGCCCTGATTAAAGGATTGACCATGGCTGTATTTGGCTTGGTGGTGATCGGAAAAGTCATCTACGCTTTTATACAAGGTATACCGCCTGAAGCGCTGACTATGGGAGTTATTGGTGTGCTGGCCTTAATTGCTAACGTGATTACAGCAGTAATTTTATATGCTTTTCGAGATGGGGATGCCAATATGAAATCGGTCTGGCTCTGTAGCCGAAATGATGCGATCGGAAATGCTGCCGTGATTTTGGCGGCTGTCGGGGTGTTTGGGACGGGTAGTATGTTGCCAGATATTATTGTGGCGATAATTATGGCAGGCTTGGGGTTGACGGCCGGATACCAAGTGGTTAAGCAGGCATTCATAGAGCGAACATCTTCGAAGCAGGTTCAAATTTAAGACAATAAAAAACCGGACTTTAATGCCCGGTTTTTTAATGACATTGAATCTTATTTTTCAACGAACGCACGTTCAATCACGTAGTCGCCTAGAACGCCCATACGTGGAGATTCTTTCAGGCCATGTTGATCAAGAAGTGCAGCAACATCGTCAAGGAAGGCTGGGCTACCACATAACATGGCACGGTCAGTTTCCGGATTGAAACGTGGCAGACCGATTTTTTCAAACAGTTCACCGGTTTCAATCGCAGTCGTGACCCGACCTTGATTTGGATATTCTTCACGAGTTACGGTTGGGTAATAGATCAGTTTTTCTTTTGCGCCAAGTTCCGAGAAGAACTCATGATTTGGCACTTCATTCAGGATTAAATCTTGATAAGCCAGTTCTGAAATAAAACGCGTACCGTGAACCACGATAATTTTTTCAAAACGTTCGTAAGTTTCAGGATCGCGAATAGTGGACAAAAATGGCGCAAGTCCTGTACCTGAAGAAAGAAGATACAGGTTTTTGCCTGGATTCAGGTCATCCAGTACCAATGTGCCTGTCGGTTTTTTGGAAATCAAAATCTCATCGCCGACTTTAACTTTCTGTAAAATCGAAGTCAGTGGACCATCAGGCACTTTAATTGAGAAAAACTCTAACTCTTCTTCGTAGTTGGCGCTTGCAATTGAGTATGCGCGCATTAACGGCTTGCCATTGACTTCAAGGCCGATCATTACAAACTGACCGTTTTTAAAACGCAAAGCAGGATCACGAGTCGTTTTAAAAGAGAATAAAGTATCATTCCAGTGGTGGACGTGAGTAATCTTTTCGACGTTAAAAGCAGCCATTAAAGGTCTCAATAAGTTATCAAATTAGAACAGCTTGCTATTCTAATCTAAATTCATTCTCGATAAACTGAATATATTTAATTGAGCTTATCAAAAAAAGTGATGATGACTGAACTGACGCTACCGATTATTGGCTATATGCGTTCTCCCTACAAAGAAAAATTTGGTATCCCGCGCCAGCCCAATCTGGTTCAGGTCGAAAGTTATATTGAAATGGCCGGACCCTATAATGATCTGCTCGCCTTTGAGGGAATTGAAGAATTCAGCCATCTCTGGTTAGTCTGGCAATTTCATGACAATAAAAACCAACACGAGAGCAGCCAGTTTCGTCCACAGGTTCGTCCGCCACGTTTGGGCGGCAACAAGAAAATAGGCGTATTTGCTACGCGCAGTATGTATCGTCCCTCACCAATTGGCCTTTCAGTCGTTAAACTCAAAGAAGTTAGTAAGGTGGGCAAGCATGTCCGGGTATATGTCACAGGGAGTGACTTACTCGATGGCACACCCATTGTAGATATCAAACCTTATATTCAATATTCGGATGCGATTGTTGAAGCGCAAAGTGGTTATGCGCAGGATGAGCCTGAGCGTAAAGCCGTCATCTGGAGTGAAGAGGCGGAGCAGCAAAAACTGCATTTACTGAAATGCGGGAAAATCTCACCACAGGGTATTCAGGAGCTGGAAGCGGTTTTATCTCTAGATCCAAGGCCAGCCTATCAGGATGATAAGGAACGGATTTATGGGATGAAGTTTGCTACGGTAGATACCCATTTCAAAGTTCATACTCAGCAAGTGATAATTACTGCTATTCATCACGCTCCCTCCTGATTTATAGACTCCACCACACTAGTCCAATCAATACTGCCATTTGAATAAGCTGGACTGGGGCAAAATACAGGGCAAATTTAAATCCACCAGTCAGGGCAGCATTTACTGATTTGGCCACTGCATGGGCACCCAGACCTAATAATAGGGCATAAATAAGATGGGTGTTGGAAGGATCTCCCTGAATCACCACACCTGCCATTGCGGCATGAACCTCAAATAATGAAGCAAGCAAGGTGCCGGCCAATAAGCCGGCATTGCCAAGCCACAATTCCAGCGCATAAATTCCGGCCTGAATCAGGGTTAAAGTCACTGCAATAATGACAGCTTCTTTTAGGCTGAACATCGGGCTGTCCGCAGATTCGAGCTCTTGGACCGGTTTGGCCTTGCGCAATAATAGAAATGCGCAGGCGACCAGAATAACCATGCCCACAACGGAAGGAAGGAGCAAGAGTTTAAGCCAGGCCCAAGACACACCTCCAACGACAATAAGCAGCAAGACCAGGGTAGAGACACATGACATCAGTGCAGCCCCGGCATTTGGCTGCGCATCCATTTCACCTTTGCGTACCTGCAGGCCTAATTGGGCAATGGTCGCAGTACTGGAAACAAAGCCTGAGGCCAGTGAAGAGAGCATCAGGGCATTTTTAGTGGATAAAAAACGTTTCGCAATATGGGCTAAAGCTTGCACGACTAAAATCAGGGTCAGTAATTTCAAGATAACATAGGGGTTAAGAACTTCTCCCCATAATGGACGGTCAGGGGTAAGCGGCAAACCGATCAGTATAAGTGCAAGTAGTAACAGTCCATCCCTGAATTCAGCCTCTTTAATCCATTTTCCCGCAAAATCATGCATGGAGTGCTTGGCCATCAAAATAATGGTTAACAAGACGGCCAGTCCCGCAGACAGCGGAATATTCCAAAGACACATTGCCCCTATAAAATAAGTCATGAGGAAGGCGAGTTCTGTAGTAATGCCCGGGTCTTCAGGCTGATTACGAAGGGAAAAAATGACTATCCCTCCAATAATAAGCGCACCAGCCAGCCCGATGACCATGCCGAATAAAAAACAGAGTGCGCCCAGCAGAGCACTGAGCGCAAAGGAGCGTAATCCTGCAAAACTGGGGTGGCTTTCGCGCTGTTTATGACGTTCTCGTTCCAGGCCTATAAGCAGGCCACAGCCAAGTGCGGCAGCCAGGATGGTTATAAGGTCCTGGAAAGAGCTGATGCTATTAAGGGGCACTGCGCTAAAATCCATATTCGGCCTCAGCGATTTAAGACGGACTGGTTAAAATATAGAAGATAAACTCCAGCTTAAACAAGCAGGAAATGGTTATGTTCCGAAACAATGTGATGGTTTTGGCATTGAATGAAGAAATAGAAACATAGTGGATCGGCCAGTGTGGATAGAGCCTGCGAAAAACTGCAAAAAGTTGTTATAGTGGAGTCAAGTTTGGGGACTGATAATAATGAAATTTGACTTTGAAATTGATACAGCCTGGTGTTTAGAGCAACTTTTTAAAGACGGTAAAATCAGTGAACGCGACCGAATGCTGGTACAGACGACGCATCGGCAACGTGAACAATTAAAATGGCATCCTTTGCAGTGGATCGCCAATTTTCATCTGGTCGATCAATCCCATCCTCAAACGACACTCACCCTGAACCGTTTATGTCAATGGCTGGCAGAAAAAACCGGCTTGATGTTCTATATCATTGATCCACTCAAAGCTGATGTGCAGGCATTGACCAATGTCATGTCACAGGAATATGCATTACGTAACCGTATTCTGGCAGTAGAAATTCAGGCAGACAAAGTTCTGATCGCTACAGATCAGCCTTATAAAACTGAATGGATGTCGAATCTTCAGCAGAATATTGCACCGAAGAAAATTGAACGGGTACTGCTTAATCCGGAACAGCTCCAGCGGTATATGGTTGAGTATTATCAGGTCAGCCGTGCAGTGAGTGGATCGCAGAAATCCTCTGCCTATGACCGGGAAAATAAGGGCGTCGAAGCCTTGCTGCAACTGGGCGATTCCCAGAATCCGGATGCCAATGACCAGCATATTGTCAAACTGGTGGACTGGGTGCTGCAATTTGCCTTTGAGCAGGGCGCCAGTGATATTCATATGGAACCACGTAAAGATACGGGCAAGATCCGTTTCCGGATCGATGGCGTACTGCATACGATTTACAACATGCCCGCCAATACCCTGACAGCGGTCATTTCCCGGATCAAGATTCTGGGCCGGATGAATGTGGCAGAAAAACGTAAACCGCAGGATGGCCGACTGAAAACCCGCACGCCGAAAGGACAGGAAACTGAACTACGTTTATCGACCTTGCCGACGGCCTTTGGTGAAAAACTGGTCATGCGTATTTTCGATCCGGAAGTACTGGTCAGAAGCTTTCAGCAACTCGGTTTTGAAGGTCATCTGCTCAACGACTGGAACAATCTGACCAGCCACAGTCATGGCATTATTCTGGTAACAGGCCCGACCGGTTCCGGTAAAACTACTACGCTTTATTCAACCCTGAAGCAGCTGGCGACGGAACAGGTTAACGTTTGTACCATTGAAGACCCGATCGAGATGCTGGAACCCAGCTTTAACCAGATGCAGGTCAATAATGGTATTGATCTCGGTTTTGCTGATGGCGTGCGTGCGCTGATGCGTCAAGATCCGGACATTATCATGGTCGGGGAGATCCGTGATCAGGATACTGCCAATATGGCGATTCAGGCGGCATTGACCGGTCACCTGGTTCTATCGACTTTACATACCAATGATGCACCGTCGAGTCTGACCCGTCTGCATGATCTGGGGGTGCAACCTTTTCTGACGGCCGCGACTATACTCGGGGTTTTGGCCCAGCGTCTGGTACGTCAGCTGTGTCCACACTGCAAACAGGAAAGTTTCCTGAACGAGCAGGAGTGGCAACATCTAGCCACGGATTATCCTTTACCTCGGCCAGAATTTGTCTTTAAGGCGGTAGGCTGTGAAGAATGCCGGCATACCGGCTATAAAGGCCGTATCGGGATTTATGAGTTTATGCCGCTGAGTCTGACCACCAAACAGTTGATTGGTGCCGATGCTAACCTGAACCAGCTGCGTCAGCAGGCCAAAAAAGAAGGGGTAGAGCCGCTCAGAATTGCCGGCGCGCGCAAGATTCTGGAAGGTGTCACTACGCTTGAAGAAGTTCTGAGAGTGGTACCCTTAAATTAATTTTAAAAATGAGGCAATCTTAAGATTCAATTCATCTTTGGCTGTTTTAATAGCATCATCGAAACAAGGGCAAAACTTTAAAAGAGGTGATTGCGATGAAAATGATGATAAATACAGTTTTGGCAGCTGCATTGATGGGTTCTATTGCAACTGCTGCAGTAGCAAGTAGCGAAACAGCTGTGAATCAGGCCGCTTTTGCCAAATCGACTACGGTCAAACAGGCATTGGCCATGAAAGATGATAGCAAGGTTCAGCTTAAAGGTTATATTGTAAAAGCAGTGGGGGATGAAAAATACCAGTTCCGTGACCGCACAGGTACTATAACTGTTGAAATTGATGATGAACTTTGGCAAGACAAACCGATTTCAGCCAAAACCCCGGTAGTGATTACAGGTGAAATTGATATTGACTATAAACCGGCAAAACGTGTTGAAATTGATGTTGAACAGGTTCGCTTTTAATCTCGACTAAGTTGCCGAAATTAATCTGAACACAGCAACAAAAAGCCACATGCAAGTTACCAAAAAGCATGTGGCTTTTTTGAGTATGGTGCTTTTTCAGGGCAAGATAGAATAAATAAGCAGAGGGAGCACAGCATGCGTATTCTTTTGGCAGAGGATGACCAGTCTCAGGCAGAAAGTATCCAGACCTGGCTGGAAATGGATGGTTATGTAGTTGATCGGGTTGAGCGTGGTGATCATGCTATTCTGGCGATTGAGCAGCATCAGTACGATTGTATTTTGCTGGATCGTGGTCTGCCGAATGCAACAGGTGACGATATTCTAAAAAGTTTGCGTAGCCAACAGCGAGATACCCCGGTAATTTTTATCACCGCCAAAGACAGTATCAACGACCGGGTTCAAGGCCTTGATTTGGGGGCCAATGATTATCTGGTCAAGCCTTTTAGCCTGGAAGAGCTTTCCGCACGGGTACGAGCCCAGCTCAGACTGAAACAGCAAACACCGAATCATATTCTGCACTGGCAGGATCTCAGTCTGGACACTCAGGCCAAAACCCTGACCAAAGCGGGACAAGCGATCAATCTGACTGCGAAGGAATTTCAGATTCTATACAAGTTGATGCAGCAGCCTGAACATATTGTCACCCGTGAGCAGCTGGAAGAATCGCTGTATGCCTGGGGAGATGAAATTGAAAGTAATGCCATTGAAGTGTTTATCTATCAGCTACGTAAAAAAATTGGCAGTCAGATGATTAAAACCATTCGCGGTCTGGGCTATCGCATGCATAAAGCTGAGGCCTAAGCTCATGTCGGCTCCAATTTCCTTGCAAACTAGGTTAATTAAACATGCGCTGTTCAGTTCCATATTGGCTGGAGTATTGGCCTGGCTGTTGTTATTGGGGATTGCCAGTTATCAGGCCAATCAGTTGCATGATGAATTAATGGAACAGATTTCTGAGCTGTTACTCGGTGATGTCACCCAAGCCAAAGACACCCAAGTTGATGAGCTCAGCGAAGAGTTTGATATCCAATATATTCTGTTACTTGATCAGCAGGTACTGACTACTTCTGTTAATCATGAGCTAATTAATGCCATTCCCGTGACACATAAGAATGGCTTTCAGTTTGCTTATGAAAATGGCCGTTTTATCCGTATCCTGAATGAAGAAGAGGACGGTTTACAGGTAAAAATCGTACAGCCGCTTGCAGTACGCTTCAATGAGCTTTGGCAAACCACACTCGGTTTTGCCGGGATTTTATTTATTTTATGGCTCATGCAATGGCTGATTCTAAGGGTCTCGGTCAAACGCCAGTTGCGGCCATTAAACAAGATTTCGCGTGCCATTGGTTCTAAAACTGCCCAGGATCTCAGTCCGATCAAAATGCCTGATCCTGAAATCACTGAGCTGCAACCGATTGTACGCCAGCTAAATGCCATGCTCGGCCGGCTGAAGAAATCATTGGCTGCTGAACAGCGTTTTACTGCAGATGCTTCACATGAGCTGCGTTCGCCACTGTCTGCCATTCAAATGCGTCTACAGGTTTTAAAACGCAAATATCAAGATGATGCTCAGCTCCCCCAGGCATTGCAGTTGATCCAGAATGATGTCAACCGTGGTACGCAGGTGCTGGAAAACTTACTTTTACTGGCGCGACTTGATCCGGAGCGAACCGGGCAATTACCTATGCAGGCGGTCAATCTTAAAAATCTGGTTCAGGAGGCTTTACAGGCCTTACAGCCTTTTGCACAGGAAAAGGACATTCACTGGAACCTCAACCTTGAAGATGTCGTTGTTGAGGCAAATCCAGAGCTGATGTTTAGCTGTATTCGCAATCTGGTCGACAATGCCATTCGTTATACGCCGTCACAGGGATGGGTTAAGATTAGAATGGTTAAAACATCGCATCCACAGTTACTGATCGAAAACTCAGGAGAGGGAATTGCTGCCGATGTACTGGAACGTTTGGGCGAACGTTTTTATCGGGCATTAGGAACACGCACTCAGGGTTCAGGTTTAGGCCTATCGATTTGCCAGAAAATTATGGCACTGCATGCAGCCAAAATTGATTATGTGCCATCGGACTTGGGCGGACTTAAAGTGTCATTGAATTTTAAGCCTGAAAGTGAAATTTCATGATGGGCAAAATAAAAAAGCAGTATGCGCTGATTCATACTGCTGCTTCCCACGTTTGTTATTATTAGAACTGATTTAATTATTTGGTCAGAATGAGACGGTTGTTGCGGGTCAGACGCAAACGATATTCTTCGCCAGCATGCATGATCCGGATTTCACGACCCAGTGCAAACAGATTGTTGGAGTGCAGCATTGGCAAGGCATGATGAGTATCATTGTTACGGGTAAATAGGCTAAATGGGGCGTTCATTCCGTCGACTCCGTGGTGTGTTTTGGATTGATTTAAATGATAATCATTATCGAATAGGTCTGTCAACGAAATATTGAGCAATTTATAAAAAACTCTAATTTGCTTACAATCTGTAAAACTTTAACGGCTCTGAACATCATGACTAAAGCTACGATTCATGTCGCAATTGCGCTTTTATTTTATCAAAATCAGATTCTTGTAGGTTGGCGTGAAGCCAAGCAGCATCAGGGCAATAAATATGAATTTCCAGGGGGAAAAGTTGAACAGGGTGAATTACCAGTCGAAGCCTGCCGACGCGAAGTGATGGAAGAGGTCGGTATTGATATTGAACGCTGGCATGTCTCTGATTTTATCTCCCATGAATATGAAGATCTCATCGTCAATTTGCATATTTTTCATGCTTCAGTGCAGCCTGCGCAACTGGCTGAAATTAAACAGCCCTGGCGCTGGTATCATCGGGAAGAGCTTGGACAGCTGAATTTTCCGAAAGCCAATCACTCTATGATTCAAAAGCTGCAATGGCCGCAGCGGATCAAGATTTCTGAAGATCTGAATATCTTATCAAATCTGGATACAGACCAAATGCTGTATTGGCGCGTAGACCTAACGTCTGAACGGATCATGCAATTAGCACAATGTCCGGTAGATCAACTCTCCAAGTTAATTGTTAACCAGCAGCTTTGGTCACACTTGAATGAATTGCAGCAGCAAACGATTCGCACGATCCATCTGAAACAAACCCAATTGATGGAATTGAAACAAGGCGACTTGAAATCTGGTTATCGTTACTTGGCAGCTTGCCACGACCTGAGCGCTTTGATACATGCAGAACAGATCGGGTGTGAAGCTGCACTCCTCAGTCCGGTACTGGCGACCGAGACGCATCCGGACACCCCTGCACTAGGCTGGGAGCGATTCGAGCAAATGGCAGAGCAGGTACAGATTCCGGTTTTTGCTTTAGGTGGATTAAGAGCGGAAGACCTACATTATGCAAAACGCCAGCATGCCTATGGCATTGCCGGCATTCGTTATGTGTAAATGCTGTATTTGAATGTAAGCTTTCTTTTGGTAAGTCAATTTCTATAAAAATGGCTTTAAAGCTTTTTTAATGCCTGCTGGGCTTGTTGAATCGCTTTGGCATTTTTTTGCTGCTGTGCAGATTTGAGACGAACTTGCCAGAGCTGCTTTTTCATGGCACTGGACTGGGCATAACTCAGGCCGCGTAAGGCAAAGGCATCCGCTCGTGCTGGCTGATTTTTACGATTGGCAATCATCCCCAAATACAAATACGTTTCGGATGCCTGAGGAGCCAGTCGCTGTGCCTGAGTTGCAGACGCTTCCGCTTGATCGTACTGCTGCTTGCTGTATGCCTGTTGGGTTTGCAGCATCAGACTCTTGAATGCCGGCAAATTACGGCCATCATCAAACTTTTGGCTTTTCTGCTTTTGCTCAGGAATTACAATCTTCTGACGTTTGATCTCAGGACGCTCATAAGGCGTAATCACTACACCGTCTGGTGTAGGTGTTTTAGGCTTTTCCGTTGCAGGCTTGGCAGGGCTTACTGGCTTTTCAGGCTCTACTATGGTTTGGCAGCCCACCAGACTGAGGATGAGCAAACCAGGGAGGATTTTTTTAAACATATACATGGACTCAATTATTGGCTATAACTTCCACTGGCGATAATACGTGTTTCGCTTTCAAGATCACGTTCTATTTCTGTTTCACTTTCTTGTATATAGCGATTCATGTCATCCTGTTCTGCATCAGATGCTGGAGGTTCTGAGTTAATATCATAAGGCTCAGTCGCATAATGCGAGATTCCGCAGGGAGTTGCCTGACTTGGCAGGGCATGCCGCGAAATTGGGATGTACATGGCACCTTCACAACCTTGCGCAGACAATAAACCCGTATAACGATCCAGCCAGTGCCATTGTATTTCATTCGGCTGTGGCAGGTTCACCGGTTTCTGACGTAACTGTTTCATGACATTGGTCCAAACCGGCAAAGCACCTGAAGAACCGGTTAATCCAGTGACTTTATTGTTATCCAGCCCCAGCCAGACCACAGTCATATAATTTCCCGAATATCCAGCAAACCATGAGTCTCGACTATCATTGGTCGTACCGGATTTTCCGGCAAGATTCAGACTCCGTGGCAAGCTGCTATACGCCGCACGACCTGTACCACTCGCCATAACCTGCTGCAAGCCATAATTCAGGGCATAAGCGGCAGCCGGATCAATGGTTGGTTGTACACTCAGACTATAACGATCGAGAGATCGGCCATTGGCATCGACCACAGAACGGATGGCTTTTACTGGATATCTAAAGCCGCCTGTAGCAAAATTCCCATAGATATTCATAACTTCCATAGGCGACATATCCACTGCACCCAGATAGATAGATGGATAGGAAGGTATGTTTGAAGTCACGCCAAATTGTTTGAGATGATTAATAAAAGTCGACAGGCCAAATTCCTGACCTAAACGAACGGTCGACAGGTTATAGGATTGGGAGAGCGCCTGAATCATCGGCACCATGCCATGTCCGCGCCCGCTATAATTTTTGGGTGTCCAGGTTTTTCCGTCACTCTTGATACTGATTTCACTGTCTTCGATCGGACTGGCCCAGTTGTAGCGATTAGACTCCAGTGCAGTCAGAAAAATGACCGGTTTCAATAGCGAGCCGACCTGACGCTTGGCATCTACTGTACGGTTAAAGCCAGTAAAATCTTGGGTAGAACCCACAGCGGCTACCAGTTCTCCATTTTCCGGATGTGCTACCAATACCGCACCCTGTAAATCTTTCAGGCGTCCTGGATTGGATTTACTTAAGCGTGCCACGGTATCTTTAAAACTTTCTTGAATTCGGGTTTGGGCTAAAGGATCTAAAGTGGTAAATATTCGCAGACCCTGATTGGTTAAATCGGTTTCCTGATAGTCGGTACGTAACTGACGGCGAACGATATCCAGGAAATCCGGAAAACGCGCTGGACCTAAAGTCGGTTTTGAAATGACATTAAGAGGGCGGGCTTTTTCTGTTTCATACTGATCCTCTGTCAGATACCCCATGACCAGCATGTTATGTAGGACCACATCACGACGTTTTTTGGCAATTTCCGGATTACGCCACGGGTTATACAGGCTTGGACCCTGAACCAGACCTACTAGAAAGGCCTGTTGGGAAATATTCAGTTCACGTAGCGGCAGGCCAAAATAGAACTGTGAGGCCAGACCATAACCATTAATGGAATAGTTACCATTTTGGCCCAGATTCACTTCGTTTAAATAGGCTTCCAGAATTTCATCTTTGTCATAATGCAATTCAATCAGCATTGCCATAAGGGCTTCATTAACCTTACGCTTTAAAGTACGTTCAGGGGTTAAATAGAAATTTTTGACTAGCTGCTGGGTCAGAGTTGAACCGCCCTGACGTTTACCGCCGGTAATGTTGCTGACCACTGCGCGCGCAATCCCGCGAGGAGATACGCCATAATGATGGTAAAAATTACGGTCTTCAGTGGCAATTAAGGCGTCAATTAAAGGCTTAGGAACCCGGTTAAGTTTAATTAGCACGCGGTCTTCATTATGCTGCGGGTAAATACCGCCAATCAATAGAGGTTCCAGACGGGCAATGCCGCTAGAAGAAGGCTTGGTCGCACTTACTTCAGCAATCTGATCGCCACTAAAACTGACTTTTAATACCTGTTCAGGTTCAACCCGATCACCAAAATCAAAGCCACGGGTATGTACATACAGGGTATTGCCAGTGCTGACAAAGCTGCCAGATTTGGTATAACTATCTGAATTTTTATAACCTAATAATTTGAGTTCTTGCTGGAAATCCTGCTGACTGACGGGGGCATTGACATACACTTCCATCGGGCGTGCGAAAACCTTGGCTGGAATGTCCCAGCGTTGACCTTCAAATTTTTCACGCACGATATTATCTAATCTAATCAAATAGATGCTAAATGCTACAAATGCAGAAATGACTAGAATGGAGAAGATTAAGGCAATTAACCCCATACCTCGTTCAGATTTCATAAATGATAATAAGACCCTGTGAAATTGTGCTAATCATGCGAAGCTTTTCGTTATTTTGCAATATTTAATCAAATATTGAGATTAAAATTAAAATTAAACTTCACATTTTCTCCTTAATTTCAGTCTATTTCAAATTAAATCCTAGACGGCTTTATCATGTTATAAATTGTCATCCTATTCATGCTTAATGATATGATAAGCAGGATTCGAAGCGGAGCGACGACACTGGTGCAAATTTCCCACAAGACATTTCGAAATATCGGGTTAATCGGACGCCCGGATAAATCTTCAGTGGTTGAAACCTTATGCCTGATTCATGATCATCTGCTCAATTTAGGTCTACATCCTGTTTTTGATGCCGCTACAGCTGAACTGGTACCTTATCAAAATACCCAGACTGTCAGCCGGGCCTTGCTGGGCGAAGTAGTTGATCTGGTAATTGTGGTGGGTGGGGATGGCTCACTTTTACACGCTGCTCGGGCACTGGTGAAATACAATACACCAGTGATTGGAGTCAACCGTGGTCGTCTGGGTTTTCTGACAGATATCAAGCCGACCGAAGTGATCTTTAAGTTAGATCAGGTGCTCAAAGGCGACTTTCAGGCAGAGCGCCGTTTCCTGCTGGAAGTGGAAGTTCGCTCTAAAGGTGAAATCATTTATGATGCCATTGCCTTGAATGATGTGGTTTTACACTCAGGCAAATCAGTACACATGATTGATTTTGAGCTGAATATTGATGGACAATATGTCTATCGTCAGCATAGTGATGGCCTGATTATCTCTACACCGACTGGTTCTACCGCCTATGCGTTGTCGGGAGGCGGGCCGATTGTTCATCCGAGTATGGATGCGATTGCGCTGGTGCCGATGCATCCGCATACCTTGTCTTCACGGCCGATTGTGGTTGGAGGGCATAGTGAAATTAAATTACTGATTCGTGAAAATCGCGTACTGCCGATGGTGAGTGCGGATGGACAGCACAGTGTGTCTTTGAATGTTGGAGATAGCGTCCATATTCGTAAGCATCCCTTTAAACTGCATCTTCTGCATCCGCCAGGTTATGACTTCTATAATGCATGCCGAACCAAACTGGGCTGGAATCAGGACTTCGATTATTTTAAGCAGGATTAACCATGAATATTGAACAAATGCTTGCCGTACTCAATCCTGAGATTGTAGAACGCTTAAGAACAGCCATTGAAATTGGCAAATGGCCAAACGGTGTGGCTTTGACTCAGGAACAGCGTCAGACCTGCATGCAGGCGGTATATGCCTGGGAAATGAAAAACCTGCCAGAAACTGAACGTAGTGGTTATATCGATCGTGGCACTAAAGAAGAAGGCGAACAATGTGATGATGATCATCACCAGCATGAGCCGGAATTCAAGCCGATCCGTTTTGTCTAATCCAGACATTAAAAAAGACCATCAATGTGGTCTTTTTTAATGTCTGTCATAAAGCCTGAGTAGTAGCATCAAACTGAAAGACGGCTATCCCAGAATTCTTTGGCTTTTTGCATCGCTGCTTCATAGCTGTCACATTCGCCCATGGTATACAGGGCAATGCCCATGGTTTCAACCACTGCAACTTCACCATATTCATGTGAATGTTTGCCTTCCCAGACTTCTTTAAACACGGATAAATCCAGTTCTTCTTCAATCGGGCTGCGATTGTCGGTTAGTTTCGGCAATTCATGCTCATACAGCTCACCCTCTTTAATCCCGCAGATTAAGGTTTTGGCATCCGGGTTACGTTCAAATTCACCGCCTTCACCTTTAATCACCGCACTGTTTTTATAACCTAAGCGGTAAGCCGATTGCTGATGTGAACTCCGATAAGCCGGATGGAAAATGGCCTGTAAAGTTGCTTTGGCATTAAAGGGATTGATCAGGCGTGCCAGCGTGTGAATTGGAGAGCGCAGTCCCATGACATTTCGCAGTGCAATCAGCTCAGACAGAATCGGAGAAATTACCTCTAAAGGTAGATAGGCGAAGTGTCTTTCTTCAAGCTGCTGCTCAACTTCCACATCATTCTGGCAGATTGGATAGCCTAAGTAAGTCAGCACCTGTTCGGTGTAAACACGATTCATGGTATGGCCTGATGCACCGTGCATGACAATCTTATAGCCCTGCTTGGCCAGAGTAAGGGCAGACAGAATAAACCATGGGTAATGTTTGCGTTTTCCAGCATAAGAGGACCAGTCCAGATCGACCTCCAGTGCTTTGAAGTTAAGCTGATCACGGGTTGCCTGAACAAAACCTGCTAATTCATCGACGGATTCTTCCTTGACCCGTAATAGCATCAGAAAAGCACCAAGCTGTACATCCAATACTTGATTGTTCAGGATCATGCTAAAAGCCTGATAAGCTTCTTCATAGCTTAAGGAGCGTGCACCATTTTTTCCCTTGCCAATAATACGAATAAACTGGGCAAAAGGATGTTCGGTATCTTTATAAATATTTCGCTTTGTGTTCATACAGATAGATCAGTCATATTCATCAAGTATTGGCATATTTTACGCTGATATTGGTATTTCACCTTCTTATTTTGCAGAATTATTATAGTTTTATAAGACTATAGTATAAGGAATATTGCCTATTATTTAGCCAAAATTAACATTTCGGGTTAAACAAAAGTCTAAAAAGCAGTTAAAATTTCCCGTGATTATTTGTGTTTGCTTCATCTCCTGATCAATGCGCTGACTTCTTTTTGAAGACCAGGGTTGCTGTGATTGTTAAACGTACATACACATTCTATTTTTAGTATCAGATTAATTCTTGATACATAGGCACTTTTTTGTTTCAGACAATCAAGTATTGGACGCTTATTTTCTTAAATAAGTAAAAACTGAATATTGCTTCTTTTTAGAAGTATATCGCGAAGTAAGGTTATGGCTAAAAAACCAATTTATAAGTCGCTTTATTTTCAAGTGATCGTAGCCATTATTGCGGGTATCCTGGTCGGACATTTCTCGCCAAGTGGTACACAAATTATTAATGGTGCAGAACAATATGTTCCGGGTCTAGGTGAGCAGCTAAAGCCACTTGGTGATGCATTTATCCGTTTAATCAAAATGATCATCGCTCCTGTGATTTTCTGTACTGTGGTCAGTGGTATCGCAGGCATGGAGAGCATGAAATCAGTCGGTAAAACTGGTGGTGTGGCTCTACTTTACTTTGAAATCGTTTCAACGATTGCTTTGGTGATTGGTCTGCTGGTTATTAACATCGTAAAGCCAGGTGTTGGCATGAACGTTGATCCAGCCAGTCTGGATACTGCGGGAATCTCGAAGTATGTAACTTCAGGCGAGTCGCAGTCTACCCTTGATTTCCTGATGAATATTATTCCGAATACGGTAGTGGGAGCTTTCGCTGAAGGTGAAATCCTGCAAGTGCTTTTATTCGCGATCCTGTTCGGTTTTGCGCTGCATAAATTGGGTGCACAAGGGAAGCCGGTACTTAAACTGATTGACCAGATTTCACATGTGTTCTTTAACATCGTGAATATGATCATGAAACTTGCTCCAATTGGTGCATTTGGTGCCATGGCATTCACGATTGGTAAATATGGGATTGGATCACTGGCGCAGTTGGCTCAACTGATCATCTGTTTCTATATCACATGTTTGCTGTTTATTTTCATTGTTTTGGGTTCAATTGCACGTTTCACAGGTTTTAGCATCATGAAGATGATCCGCCTGATTCGTGAAGAGTTACTGATTGTACTCGGTACGTCCTCCTCTGAGTCGGTACTGCCTCGTATGTTGAAGAAACTGGAGCTTGCGGGTGCTGAAAAATCAGTGGTTGGCCTGGTGATCCCAACAGGTTATTCATTTAACCTGGATGGTACGTCAATTTACCTGACCATGGCAGCGATCTTTATTGCACAAGCCACCAATACGCAGCTTGATTTATCTCACCAGATTACCTTGCTTCTAGTATTGTTAATTTCTTCTAAAGGTGCAGCAGGTGTCACCGGTTCGGGCTTTATTGTTATGGCGGCAACTCTGGCAGCTGTAGGAAATATTCCTGTTGCGGGCCTGGCCTTGATTCTGGGTATTGACCGTTTCATGTCTGAAGCGCGTGCTTTGACTAACCTGGTCGGTAACTCTTTGGCTACTTTAGTTGTGGCGAAATGGGTTGGTCAGTTAGATATGGATAAGCTCAACTATGCATTAGCAAATCCAGCTGAAATTGATGAAAAAATGGCGCAAGAAGGCAATAACGCTCACTAAGTTAGAGTGAGTCTTTAAGGTCTTAAAAAAGGAAGCTTCGGCTTCCTTTTTGTTTTTTTATCTGACTGTGAAGTTAGCAAAAAAACCCATCAGGCACATGACAGTAGCTATAAAAATAGTTAGCCTGTGGACAGGAAATAAAATGATAAACACCATAAGGATACAAGAATGCTGGCTTACGATGCTGACCTGGAACTTTTCCGCGACAATTTCAAACGCTTTATGAACGAACATGTAGCGCCTTACTATGAACAGTGGGAGCGTGAGGGCATGATGCCGCGTTCAGTCTGGAATGTGCTGGGTGAAAATGGATTCTTGTGTGTCGATGTGCCAGAAGAATATGGTGGCTATGGTGTGCCGACGCATTACTCCCTGATGCTGATTGAAGAGTCGGCACGAGCAGGCTATAGCGCAATTTCAACCGGTTTGTCTTGCCATTCAGATATTGCTGCACCGTATATTCTGCATATCGGGACTGAAGAACAGAAAAAATACTGGTTGCCAAAAATGGTTTCAGGCGAAGTAGTGGGTGCGATTGGCATGACCGAGCCGGGCGCAGGCTCAGATTTGCAGGCCATGCGTACTAATGCCATTTTGCAGGATGATCATTATTTGCTGAATGGTTCCAAAACCTTTATTTCTAATGGCCAGCATGCCGATCTGGTAGTTTTGGCAGTGAAGACTGATCCGCAAGCCCGTGCCAAAGGTGTGTCTTTAATGCTGGTCGATACGCATCTGGAAGGCTTTAAAAAGGGTCAAAATCTGGACAAAATTGGCCTGCATTCTCAGGACACTTCTGAGCTGTTTTTTGATAATGTCAAAGTGCCTAAAGAGCAGTTGCTGGGGCAGCCAGGTCAGGGCTTTGTCTATTTGATGCAGGAATTGCCACGCGAACGTACTGCGATTGCGGCGACGGCTTTGGGTGCGATTCGTGGTTCTATCGATGTAACGACGCAATATGTGAAAGAGCGCCAGGCTTTTGGTCAGGCGATTGGACAGTTCCAGAATACCCGTTTTGTTCTGGCACAGGCCAAAATTGATGAACTGGCAACAGCAGCTTTTTATAATCAGAATGTCGAGCTGTATATGCAGGGTAAACTTGACGTAGAAACTGCAGCCGCTTTGAAGAGCTTTTCGACCGATATGCAGATGAAAATTGCTGACAATTTGCTCCAGCTCTTTGGTGGTTATGGCTATATGACCGAATATCCGATTTCACGTTTCTTTGTGGATGCACGAATCCAGCGGATTTATGGCGGTACCAATGAAATCATGAAGGAAATCGTGGCACGGGGGCTGCTGGGGCGTTAACTGCTCAAGTACTAAAAAGAGTCCTGAAGGGCTCTTTTTTACGCGAGAAATAATCCAAATGGTAAATGTTCTTTTAATTTTTATGATTTTAAGACATTCAAACATTCATTAATAAAAATAGGTAAATCATTGGGCAGGCGTGATGAAATCAACTGATTATTGTCATTTACCAGCTCGACATCATAGTAAGTGCCACCGGCATGCCGTACACGGCTAGCATGCGCGCGAATACTGGTAATAATTCGATTTTTCAGTACATCTGCTTCGCACAGGAGTAAAGAGGCATCACATAAACTAAAGATGGTTTTTTTGGCCTGATTAAAGGCTTGGATAAATTGCAGCACCCGGAGATCGGTAGATAAAGAAACTGCAGATTCACCGCCAGGAATCAGTAAGGCATCAAAATCATCAATACTGATTTGTTCGATGCCGCGGTCAATTGTCACACTTGACTGACCATGCAGGCCGTAGACTATTTTTCCTGCATTGAGCTCAATGTTGCAGATGCTATGCTGTGCTGCCAGCAAGGCTGCAACAGGTTCAAGATATTCCTGGTCTTCAAAATTATTCGTTACAAGTACAGCTATTCTTTTTGGCATGACTGACACCCAAACGTATGTTTTAAATTAGACTATCTACGATTGGTTAAAAAATCGTCTCCGCTTTGTAATCAAGTGGTGGTGGAATGTAAAAATATTAGCTAAGTCAAAGATAAACCTAGAAAAATAAGGTTGGATAGAGTGCATTTTATTGTGAAATCTATATCAGATATCATTCTCTTAAAAGCTAAGGTCATATCGCAATTATTTTAATTTTCTTATGCTTAAAACCGTTATCTAGATTAAGAAATAGTGATATTTCATCTTGATAAAAATCAGTTAAGATGAGCATGCAAAGTTTACAATTTGATAATGTAAATTCGGTGGAAATAGTGAAAGAAATGTTACCAGATATGACTAAAGTGATGAACGGTTAAAATCAACTCCTTATTTTTAAGAATTAATCTACTAAAGTTATATTGTGTAACATTTACAGCACACTATTGTTATACTGCACAGATAAGGTTTATACAGGGCGACATCACGATGATCAACGACGATCAAAACACAACGGCTTCTTTAGATTTGGCTAAAATTCGTGAAGATATCGATTCAGTTGATCAGCAGATCCAGCAGTTGATTAACCGTCGCGCGCGTTTGGCCGAGGCAGTCGCAAAAGCGAAATTTGCTTCTGAAGAAAATCCGCTGTTTTACCGTCCGGAACGTGAAGCACAAGTCCTGCGCAATGTTATGGAGCGCAATGAGGGGCCATTGTCGGATACCACCATGGCACGTCTGTTTCGCGAAATCATGTCAGCATGTTTAGCGCTTGAAGCACCACAAAGTATTGCTTTCCTTGGACCTATTGGTACCTACACACACTCGGCAGTACTCAAACACTTTGGTCATGATGCCGTGGTTCGTCCATTACCCACCATTGATGAAGTGTTTCGTGAAGTAGAGGCGGGCAGTGCACATTATGGTCTGGTACCGGTTGAAAACTCGTCTGAAGGTGTGGTGAACCATACTTTGGACTGTTTCAAAACCTCGCATCTGAATGTCATTGGTGAAGTTGAATTACCGATTCATCACCAGTTCCTGATCTCGGAAAATACCCGTAAAGACAGTATCAAGCAGATTTATGCACATCAGCAAACTCTGGCACAATGCCGTAAATGGCTAGATGCCCATTATCCAGGGGTAGAGCGTGTTGCACTCAGCTCAAATGCCGAAGCTGCACGACGTATTCAGAATGAGTGGCACTCTGCCGCAATTGCCTCTGAAATTGCTGCGAACATCTACAATCTTGAGATCATGCACAGCAATATCGAGGACAATCCGGAAAACACCACACGTTTTCTGGTGATTGGTCGTGAAAAAGTACCACAAAGCGGTAATGACAAAACTTCACTGCTGGTATCAGCACATGACCGTGCTGGTGCATTGCTAGAAATTCTGGCGCCATTTGCCAAACACAACATTAGTCTTACCAGTATTGAAACCCGTCCTGCACTTCCTGAAAAATGGGCTTATGTGTTCTTCATTGATCTTGAAGGTCATATTGAACAGGAGCATGTGAGAGCAGCGATTGAAGAAATTCGCCCGCTCGTGAAAGAAGTTCGCGTGCTTGGTTCATATCCTGCAGCTGTTTTATAAAAGCAGCCTTTCGTGATCAGTGCGAGGGTGCTGATCGCTGTTTCATCTGTAAATCGGAAGTATAAAATGTCGTTTGTCCCAGCCAATCCAGGCATCTCTAAATTAAGACCATATCAACCAGGTAAACCGATCAGTGAACTTGAGCGTGAGTTGGGCATCACTGATATCGTGAAACTGGCTTCAAATGAAAACCCGTTGGGCTGTTCAGATAAAGTCAAGGAAGCAGTTGCTGCCGAACTGGCGGAAATTGGCCGTTATCCTGACGGTGGTGGTTTTATTCTGAAAGACCAGATCAAGGCTCAGTTTGGTTTTAATCATGACCAGATTACTTTGGGCAATGGTTCAAATGACTTGCTGGAAATGTTTGCCCGCGCATTCGTTTCTGAAAAAGATTCCGTGATTTACAGCCAGCATGCATTCGCTGTATATGCATTGGTAACGCAAGCAATCCATGCCGAAGCGATTGAAGTACCAGCAAAAGGCTTCTCGCATGACCTGGAAGCCATGGCTGCAGCAATAAAAGACAATACCAAGCTGATCTTCATTGCCAATCCGAATAATCCGACAGGCACCTGGTTCGAAGAAGCTGAATTTGAAGCTTTCATGCAGAAAGTACCGGCCAATGTCATCGTGGTGCTGGATGAAGCTTATGTGGAATATTTCCCGGAAAACTTTAACAGCCTCAAATTCCTGAAGCAGTATCCAAACCTGATTGTCAGCCGTACATTATCTAAGTGTTATGGTCTGGCTGCACTGCGCGTTGGCTTCGCATTGTCGTCTGTTGAAGTAACGGATTACCTGAACCGTATCCGTCAGCCATTTAATGTTAACCATTTAGCAATGGTAGCTGCAGTTGCTGCGCTGAAAGATGAAGCATTCATCGAGAAATCTCGTGAAGTGAACAAGGCAGGTATGGCACAGCTTGAAGCGGGCTTTAAAGCTCTGGGTCTGAACTATGTACCATCCCGTGCCAACTTTATTCTGGTCGATGTACAGGCTGATCCAGCAGAAACATTTAACAAATTGCTGAAAGAAGGCGTAATTGTTCGTCCAGTGGGTATTCCGAACCATCTGCGCGTATCAATTGGTACTGAAGCTGAAAATGCCAAATTCCTTGCTGCACTTGGCAAAGTACTCGGCTTAGAGGCGAAAGCTTAAGTTATGTCGCAGCCACTGTTTGAAAAAGTTGCCTTCATCGGACTTGGGCTGATTGGTTCAAGTCTGGCACGTGTGATTAAGGCCGAGCATTTAGCCAATGACATCGTGGCATCGACACGCTCACAAAAAACGCTGGAAGATGCCAAAGCCTTGGGATTAATTTCCCAAGGTTATGCAGATCCTGTGGAAGCGGTCAAAGGTGCAGATCTGATTGTCCTGGCTTTGCCGGTACGTGCTACGCAAAAGGTATTGGAAACCATCAAGCCACATCTGGCTGAAGGTACTATTATTACGGATGTCGGTAGTACCAAAGGTAATGTGGTGGATGCAGCCAAGGCTGTATTTGGTGAAGCATTACCAGCAGGTTTTGTACCTGGACATCCGATTGCGGGTGCCGAGCATACCGGGGTGCATGCCGGTAAGGTCGATCTGTTCGCCAATCACAAGGTGATTTTGACACCATTACCGACCAGTGCAGCATGGGCAGTCGATAAACTGATTCAACTGTGGCAGGCAGCAAAAGCGGAAGTGATCTGTATGGATGTAGAAAAGCACGATGAAGTGCTGGCCCATACCAGTCATCTTCCGCACTTGATGGCGTTTAACCTGGTCGAACAACTGGCCAAGCGCGAAGATAATCTGGATATTTTTCGTTATGCTGCCGGTGGCTTTCGTGACTTTTCGCGTATTGCGGCCAGTGATCCACAAATGTGGCATGACATCTTTTTTGCCAACAAAAAAGCAATTCTCAATGCCGTGGATGGCTTTGAGGCCCAGCTGGCAATTATCCGCAAGCTGATTGAAGATGAAGATTCCCAAGCATTGATGGGCTTACTGGGACATGCACAGGCAGCACGCCAGCATTTCAACCATATGCTCGCCAAGAAACCTTTCATGGAGAAAAATAACGTGACACAACAATTTACCATTCAGCCGGGTGCCAAGAAATTCCAGGGCAAATTTACCGTGCCAGGTGACAAATCTGTGTCACACCGTTCCATCATGTTTGGTGCGATTGCTGAAGGCACTACGCATGTCACCGGTTTCCTTGAAGGTGAAGATGCTTTAGCGACTCTGCAAGCTTTCCGTGATATGGGGGTGAGTATTGAAGGTCCTAAAAATGGTGAAGTGACCATTCACGGTGTAGGTATGCATGGCCTGAAAGCACCACAATCTGCGCTATATATGGGTAACTCGGGCACTTCGATGCGTTTGCTGTCTGGCATGCTGGCAGCGCAGAAATTTGACTCAGTCATGACCGGTGATGCTTCATTGTCCAAGCGTCCCATGGAACGGATTGCTAAGCCTTTACGTGAAATGGGTGCACAGATTCAGACTACGGGTGAACGCGGTACGCCACCGGTATCGATTACTGGAAATCAAAACCTGAAAGGAATCCAGTACGATTTGCCAATGGCTTCTGCCCAGGTGAAATCAGGTATTCTGCTGGCAGGTCTTTGGGCTGAGGGTGAAACTTCAGTGACCGAGCCTGAACCCACCCGTGACCATACCGAACGCATGTTACGTGCTTTTGGTTATGACGTGAAAACTGAAGGTAACCGTATTTCACTGCAAGGTGGCGGTAAGTTAGTCGGTACCAATATTCAGGTTCCATCTGATATTTCATCTGCTGCTTTCTTTATGGTTGGGGCTGCGATTACCGAAAACTCGGATGTGACTTTAGAAGCTGTAGGTATCAACCCCACCCGTACCGGTGTGATCGAAATCCTGAAACAGATGGGTGCGGATATTACGGTTGAAAACGAGCGTATTGCAGGTGGTGAACCGATTGCAGAAATTCGTATTCGCGGTACACGTACCTTAAAAGGCATTCATATGCCGGAAGATCAGGTGCCATTGGCGATTGATGAATTCCCGGCACTGTTCATTGCCGCTGCATGTGCGGAAGGTCAAACCATTCTGACCGGCGCGGCTGAACTGCGTGTCAAAGAATCTGACCGGATTCAGGTGATGGCTGATGGCCTGAAAACCATGGGCATTGATTGTACACCAACAGAAGATGGCATCATCATTGAAGGTAAAGGTAAAGCAGGTGACTGGTCACCAATCTTTAGCGGTGGTGAAATCGAGTCACATCATGATCACCGAATTGCCATGAGTTTCTCAATCGCAGGCTTACGTAATTCTGAAGAAATTCGTATTGTGGGAACGGAAACAGTAGCGACGAGCTTTCCAACCTTTACTGAACTGACTTCACAGGCCGGTCTGACGATTGAAGTCACAGAATAATTCTTAAATTTATGTGAAACAGCCAAGCTTTTGCTTGGCTGTTTTGTTTATATTGCTTATGCTAAACCCATATAAGAAAAAAGCCATTTGGAAGTAGCGATGCGAAAATTAAAATTCATGGCCAATACCCAAAGCCAGCAACCACGGGATGGTCAAGAAACTCAGGAATACGTAGCACATTTACTTGCTGAGGAATTAGGTAAATACGGTTTTCAGACCTTAAGTCAAAGTGGTGCACAAGTGGCAGTAAGCGTAGATGAGCATGAGCTGCCATTATCGGTAAGTTGTGAAACCAGAGATGAACAGGGCCATCTGGTCTGTGAAATTGCTTCATATCCGGATGAAGAACAGGACTGGCTGGATCGGATTACCGAGCAAAGCTTGTTAAACCAGCTGGCACAGGCTGTTGAAGCATCGCTTAAAAAACAGGAGAGTTTTAGTGAGTTTGAATGGAAGAATTAGGAACTGTTAATATTTCCTAATAGCCATCAGACAAAGTACAAGCTGGAGCATATGAACTTCAAAAGTTCTACTCTAGCTTGTTAGCTTATATTGCAATACTGCAAGGTTATTTCATCCATGCACATATATTTTCAGCTAAGTGACTGACCTTCCATCAGTGCCAGTTCACACGTGTATCGTGGGATTTTGAATGATGTTTTTTGGAAATATCAACTTGAGTTTGGTTCTCCTCTATTCTTCTTTGGGTGATTCTAAATCCTGGCTTTTATCCATATACAATACCTTCGTTCCAGCCAAGTTCGAGTGATTAAGTCAATCACCTCAGATCCCGCAAATTTTACCTTCATTAATCACAGAGCCCCAATGGTTTTTATGTGACTGATTTGCTATGTGTATTTAGTACTATTTCGAGCTATCCACTGCGAAATTGCTTGAATCTTAATTGTTATCATATCTTGATGTGCCACGTATGGCTGAGAAGAGTATGGTTTTACTCAAGACCAGTTTCATTCATTAACAATTTAAATATATTTACTCACTTACTAAACTTAAATTTTCGATTAAATTTTTTGATCAGAGAGTCTGATTTTTCAAAATATTTTTGGTAAACCCAGTCAAAGGCGGTGAAGTCGAATTTAGTAGAAAATAACCCAATAAAAATTCTTAAATTAGGTTCGAACTAAATATCAAAATTATAAAAAATAGTTTTTAGCTTTGCGTAATGTTGACCTGTGAGTAATAGATAAAACTTTGCGGAGAAGGAAAGAAGTCTGGAGACTAAATTCTACTTTATCTTCATTTTTAGGCAGCAAATTTCGACATACTCTCATCAATCTATAAGACCATAATAAATATAATAATAGGCGTAAGTATGTACATCAAAACAGTTCCAACGGCTCTTGCATTCGCCGTCGTTAGCCTCATACTAACTGGATGTGGTGGATCTAAATCTTTGCCCAATGTAACTTCTCAGCCACTTGACAATGATCTAGATAATGGAAATGGTGCAACACCAACACCAACACCAACACCAACACCAACACCAACACCAACACCAACACCAACACCAACACCAACATCTTACACTTATGATAAATCCAAGTTTGATGTTGTTGATATTGCGAAAGGTAATAATAAGATCGCAATTGGTGTAGCGGATACGGGTGTCCAGAAAAATACTTATTTGCAGGATTCTGTTGAGAAAGTATTAAAATACATTAATGATTATCAGGCGGGTACTTTTACGGTTGAAGATTTAACGACAGCCGGCATTTCTGTACAAGACACAAGCCCTAGTCTGCATGGGACATTGGTTGCTCAAATCATAGCGGGCAAGATTCCGGATCAATCTAATTTTATGGAAAAAGCCATGACAGAAGGGCTGGCAAAAGATATTTCACAAATATATGGTATCCAGTCTGCCGATCGTGAATTGGGATATGCAACAACTGCAGGTCATCTTCAGGCCATGAATGACCTGAATAAAAAATATGCTGTGAAGTTATTTAATGCTTCTTTTGCAACGATGTTTGCATCTGGTGATTATAAGCAGCGTCTGCTTGATTACACTGCCGAATTGGTCAAGGGAGATGCTCTGGTGGTGTTTGCTACAGGGAATGACGGGTTTGCCAATCCCTCGGTTGAATCATTACTTCCAGTGGGCAATGAAGCTGTTGAAAAAGGTGTGATAAGTGTGACGGGTCTAGATGAAACAGGTCAAAAAATTTTCCGTAATGCTGATGGTAAGGGGGCGAATGCCTGCGGAGATTCTGCTCGCTGGTGTTTGGCTGCGGATTTCAGGTTCGGCCCGCTGTATAGCAATAAACTGCAAGGGTTGGTGTATTTTTCAGGAACTTCAGCTGCAGCGCCTCAAGTGACTACAGCTGCAGCATTGGTATGGTCTAAATATCCCTGGCTGAATGCTGATCAGGTACGTCAAGTATTGCTGACCAATGCTGATTATCTGGATGATGGTTCAGGTGAGAACAAGCTTTATAACAGCACTACTGGATGGGGGCGTTTAGACCTTGAGGGCTCGTTGAAAGGGATTAAGTTATTCAGCAAAGAGTTTGGTAATACTTTCGATGCCAATGTGATCGGCACCAGTGTCTTTTCCAACAATATTGGGGGTAATGCAGGCTTGACCAAAAAAGGCAATGGCATTCTGGTTCTGTCAGGCGCAAATACTTACCAGGGTTCAACCAGTGTCGAAAATGGCAAGCTGCGTGTTACAGGTTCAATCACCAGTCCAGTAAGTGTCACTAAGGCAGGTGTACTTTCGGGGAATGGTATAGTAGGGTCAGTGGTCAACGGCGGTAAGGTAACGACTGCCGATGGCCGTCTGACAGTAAACGGCAACTATACCCAAAACGCATCAGGTGTCTTGAACTATGATCTGCATCACTACCTCACTATTAAAGGTAATGCTGCACTGGCGGGTTCGCTTGACGTGTCTGCTGCCAGTCGTGACATCTTGACCAAAGGCGAGCATACCGTTTTAACTGCCAACAAGGTTACTGGCACATTTGAGCAGTATAAATCGGTTTCCCCATTCCTTGCAGTGTCAGGCTTGGAGCATCATGCCAACAAGGTGACGGTTGATGTGGATTATGCCAACGCGGTTGCTGCGGGTGCGGTATCAAGTGGTATCTCTGTGGTATCGGGCGAGCTTTTAAATGACCTGATGGACAAGGCCAATACCCAGGCCTTAAATGGTCAGGTGACTGATCTGACCAAGTATGTGGGAACAATCCAGTCTGTTCAAAGCCGTGAAGCGGCTCAGGCAATCCTGAATTCCAATTCAGGTGCGGTATTTGTTGAAACTCCATCTGTACT
The DNA here is from genome assembly GCF_048148385.1 of Acinetobacter sp. 197. Taxonomy (NCBI): domain Bacteria; kingdom Pseudomonadati; phylum Pseudomonadota; class Gammaproteobacteria; order Moraxellales; family Moraxellaceae; genus Acinetobacter; species Acinetobacter sp. 197. Next base: position 73,845 of record NZ_JAYWZK010000013.1, on the reverse strand, counting down.
GCTACGCAATGATTCACTGGTGAATGCTCAGATTGCACAGCGTTCACATCAGTTGTTGTATGCGGGACAAGGCGGGGTTTGGGCGAATGCCAGTTACCTGAACAACCAGAATTCTGCAAACGGTTGGGATGATGTTGAATCTCATGTCAGTGTGCTGAGTGTGGGCGCGGATACGATGGTTCGGGATGACTTGGCGGTAGGCGCTTATATAAGCGAGTATCAGGACAAGTCTGATTTTGAGCAAACCAAAGCATCTGCTGATGCTGATGTCACTAACCTGGGGGCCTACCTGAAATGGCAAGCTGCTGACAATCTGTATGTTGCGGGTAAGATGCAGTTTGGTTGGGGTGATGTGGAGTTTAAGCGTGTGCTGACCGATGCTGTGGTATCTGTAGATTCCCGATCAAAAGCTGATCTGAGCAAATACGGTGTATATGGCGAGATCGGTTATGATTACTTCACCGAGCAATTGAGTGTAAGTCCTTATCTGGCACTGAGCTACAACACTGTTGATCTCGACAGGGTGAAAGAAGCAAATGTGTTGGGTGTTGCGGTCAGTGATGTGACTGTCGCTGAAACCAAAGCTCATGTCGGGGTGCGACTGGATTATCAGCTTACTCCAAATGTGGTGCTGACTGGTTATGGTGAATATGCCAATGCATTTAGCCGTGATTATGACAAGGTTGCGTTGTCAATGAATGTGGATAGCACTCGCAATGTCCTGTTCACACCACCGAGCTTTGATAAAGACTATCTGTTGTATGGTATAGGCTTTAATTATCAAAGTGGTCAGAACTGGAACATCTTTGGAGATGCCAATGGCAATGCTCTGGATTCTGGTGACTACTATTTGCAGCTTGGTTTGAAGTACAGTTTTTAAAAGGTGAATAAAAAATATACTATTTAAGGAGTTTTAGCTCCTACAGGATTAATAATGATAAAGGATCTTAAGCTGCTTTTATTTATACGAATTTTATACTGTTATGAGTCGTTTTCAAGGTGGCACTGATATGGTCAATAAGTTCATTCCTATGTATCACTCTAATAAAATTCGCCCTCAACTCGAAAGTGAACGTCTGATCCTGAATTATTTTAAACCGGTTGATGCCGTAGAAGCTTATGCTTCGATCACACCGAGTCTGACACGTTTTATGGCGTGGGATGTACCTGAATCTGAACAGGGCTTTGCAGCAATCTGGCAAAACTGGCTGGAAAATATGACCGATCATAAAGAATATATATTTGTGATCCGTCATCTAGAAACACAAGAATTTATCGGACTGTGTGGTTTACATCGACTTCATGACGAAATACCTGAAGTTGGAATTTGGATCCGTGAAACTGCGCATGGTTATCATTATGGACACGAGGCAGTGCGTTGTATTGTAGAATATGCTTTCAATACATTAGATATTAAAGGCTTAAGCTATCAAGTAGCCGAAGAAAACTGGGCGAGCCGGAAAATTGCAGAGCGCTTGCGCGGAAAAATTACCAGTTATCTGGATAAGCCCAAATATCGGGCAGTGATTTATGCAATTCTTGCAGAAAATTTTGTCTCTGAATAAAAAAACCCATCAGATGATGGGTTTTTTTATTCAGCCAAGCGCTAAGTACCGGGTCATTGCAATTCGCAATTGCTTTAAGTAGCCGGTAAAGAAATGGTTGGCACCAGGTAATACGGTCACTAGATGACGCTGTGGTTTTGCCCATTCAATCATATCTGACAGCAAAGTTACTTCATCGGCTTCCCCATGAATGAACAGAATGTCGCCTTTAATTGCCGGTGTAATATAATGGCGAATACCGGCAACAGTAGCGGTCGGTAGTCCACATAAAATGGTTTGCTTCGGTTGTAGTTCTATTGGCAAAGCTGCGTAGCTCTTCGCCATAACATGCGCACCAAAACTAAAACCGCCTGCATAAAAAGGCAGGGCAATATGTTGAGTACGGGCGAACCGGATGACTTCCAATACATCATCAGTCTCACCGAAGCCCTCGTCGTGTATACCTTCACTTTGACCAGAACCACGGAAACTTGGACGATATACAATACAATCACGTTCCAGATACATTTGTGCCAGTAAAACCGGAACCTTGTGTTGTGGTGTTCCACCTTGCAATGGATGAGGGTGACAAACTACCGCGAATCCTTTCACTTCACCCTGAGGATAATCCACAAAAACTTCAATCTGACCTGCAGGTCCTTGAAGAAAAATTTGCTCGGACATATAAAAACCGATGATTAACAGGAGAATTTCGCATTTTAACGATTATGGTGAATAAAAACATGAATTGGAATTAAAATAAGTCTACTGATATAGTTTGATTAATCATTTTTTGACCAGGTTGCCATGCTCGCTTTAATTTCTCCAGCTAAAACTCTTGATTACAATACCCCCCTACCAACTGACCAATTTACTCAAGCGAGATTATTACAGCATTCGCAGGATTTGATTAAAGTTTGTCGCACACTTTCTGCATCAGAAATTTCAAGCTTAATGAGTGTCAGTGAAAAAATTGCCAGTTTAAATGCTGCACGTTTTAATGACTGGCAGCCAGATTTTAATTTGGCCAATGCCCGTCAGGCGATTTTTGCATTCAAAGGCGATGTCTATACAGGTCTTGATGCTTATAATTTGAAGAATGAAGATCTGCATTATGCACAAGACCATTTGCGGATGCTGTCCGGTCTATATGGGCTCTTGCGTCCCCTGGATCTGATGATGCCTTACCGCCTGGAAATGGGTACTAAATTGGCCAATATCCGGGGGCATAACTTATATGATTTCTGGGCTCATCATATCACTGATCTGATTAATCAAGACTTGGCAGCAGCAAAGTCTGAAATTCTGGTCAATATCGCGTCAGATGAATATTATAAATCGGTTAACGAGCGAAAAATTCAGGCAAATATTATCAAGCCGGTATTTCTAGATCAGAAAAATGGCAAATATAAAGTGATTAGTTTTTATGCTAAAAAAGCACGCGGCCTCATGGCACGTTTTATAATTGAAAATAAAATTGATCGGATTGAAGGGCTAAAAGCTTTTAATATCGATGGTTATTACTTCGATGCAGACAGTTCAATCAAGGAAGAACTGGTGTTTAAGCGCGATGAACAACTGAGTGCATAAATAAACGATTTCCCATATCCAGCATGAGTACAAATATGCTGGATATGAGAGCTCTATTATAAGGTACATGTATAATCTTTAATGATTTGACTTTGTGAGGCAGATAAAGGACAGATGCACAGAATTAGCGAAAAGCACCATTGAGCTTTCAAGAATAGCCTGCAGAGTTTCCCAAGAATAAAATTGTCGCTACACACATCTAAATAACTCGAAAAATATCATTTATTTAACGTTTTTTTCTCAAAAAATAAAGATGAGGTCTTTGGGGAAAACCCTATGAAATTATGCAAAATACTCTTCATGAAATGCGTGATATTTCATTTATCAGAATAGTCCTACTTCAAAATTATTTTTCTAAATTAATTAAAAAAACTTTTAACTACAGATACTTATTGTTGACTTGAAAGTGCATTATAAAAAAACAGTTTAAAAAAAAGAATTACAAGTTAATTAAGTAATAGTAAATAAAAACTCAGAAAAGTATTGGTTTAAGGCTTGAAAACTGCCTTTCATCGGGTTAAATGTAAAGTATGTCACAAGTTTGTTATGTTTTTTGTTAGCATAATTTCATAATGTTACAAAGCGGCATAATAAGAATGAAAATATATGCTATTCCTGTCTTTGCCTTAATAATCAGTTTATTGGGATTTTGCGTCCATAAACATTCAGAAATAAGGAAATATGAAAAGATCCGTCATGTCTTGAGTGAAGGGCGTGATTCAAACAAATTATTGGAATCCAACCGGCATCGGCATTAATCCAGCTTACTTATCTTCAGGGTTTAAAATTTAAATAAAATAATAAAATTAAATTAATAATAAATATAATGAATTTTTGAAGTATTCGCTTAGAATATATTAATTTCTAATAAAGTGTAAAAATCTAAGAAGCAATAAGAAATCAGTGTGTTATAATTTGCCCACAATCAAGATGAAGCAGATATCATCTTGTTAACCATTTGATTTAAATCTTGAAATTAAGCTGCATAAAAATTATGCAGCTTTTTTGTTTAGATTTTTTGGGTTTTTATAGCATAGCCCTGGGTGGGCTGTAAGCTGTTCCAACATTTTAACCCGTCAAATGGCTATGCTGGCATATTCGTTGCTAACACATCCTTAAAATTGATGAATTTTTTTATAAAATTTCATTTATTTGACAGCATGCTTAAAGCATAAAGTTTACTCAATAGGGGCTAGGTCATGACGACTCCTAATCCATCTTCAGAAAGTATGCTTGAACGTCTGTTCAAACTGAGTGAAAACAAAACCAGTTTCCGTACAGAAGTTCTGGCAGGTGTAACCACGTTCTTAACGATGTGTTACATCATTATTGTCAATCCAATGATTTTGTCCGAAACGGGGATGGATCATGGGGCTGTCTTTGTTGCCACTTGTCTTGCAGCAGCAATTGGCTGTTTGGTCATGGGTTTGATTGCGAATTATCCAATTGCCCTAGCACCAGGTATGGGCTTGAATGCCTTCTTTACCTATTCTGTATGTTTGGGAATGGGAGTGCCTTGGCAAACCGCATTAGGCGCAGTTTTTGTGTCAGGTCTGGTTTTTATTGCGATCAGCATGTTCAAAATACGTGAGGCTATTGTCAATGCTATTCCGATGTCGCTAAAGCTCGCGATTGGGGGAGGTATTGGATTATTCCTGGCGCTGGTTGCGTTAAAAAATGCCGGTATTATTGTGGATAATCCGGCTACTTTAGTCGGCTTGGGCGATCTGAAACAACCCTCGGTATTACTGGCACTTTTAGGCTTTTTGCTTGTGGTTGTGATGCACCAGTTCAAAGTCCGCGGTGCCATTATCATTAGTATTCTGGTGGTGACGGCTATTGCAACTGCACTAGGTTATAATGAATTTCAGGGTGTAGTGGGTGCAATTCCATCACTTGCTCCAACATTCATGCAAATGAATTTTGAAGGTCTGTTCACTGCCAGTTTAATTGGCGTGATTTTTGTCTTCTTCCTGGTCGATCTATTTGATTCCACCGGTACACTCGTAGGTGTTTCGCACCGTGCAGGTTTGTTAAAAGATGGCAAACTGCCACGTTTGAAAAAAGCACTTTTTGCTGACTCTACTGCAATTGTTGCAGGTGCAGCTCTAGGGACTTCATCGACGACACCATACATTGAATCTTCTGCAGGTGTAGCAGCTGGTGGGCGTACAGGTCTAACCGCTGTAGTAGTCGGTATCCTGTTTGTTGCCTGTTTGTTCCTTGCGCCATTGGCACAGTCTGTACCAAGCTTTGCAACAGCCCCAGCGTTGTTATTTGTTGGTGTCTTAATGATTCAAGGCATCGTACATATTGACTGGGAAGATATTACAGAAGCAGTTCCTGCATTTTTAACCATTGTATTTATGCCATTTACCTATTCGATTGCGGATGGTATAGCAATGGGCTTTATTAGCTATGCATTGATCAAGTTGCTGACTGGTAAAGCAGCAACTGTGCCGTATATGGTTTGGATTATTGCAGTACTATGGACGCTTAAATTCGCACTATTTGGCGGCTAATTTTTCTGGATTTGGAAAGGGTGTAGACTCAGTTTGCACCCTTTTTTTATTATTTAAGGGTTTCACGAGGAGAAATGATGAACCGTCTTGAGTTGATTCGAGCTTTGCCAAAAGCAGAACTTCATGTGCATATTGAAGGTACCTTTGAGCCTGAGTTAATGTTTGCAATCGCTCAGCGTAATCAGATTGCCATCCCGTATAAATCTGTCGAGGAAGTTAAACAGGCGTATAACTTTCATAATCTTCAGTCCTTCCTAGATATTTATTATGCCGGTGCTGCTGTACTGATTCATGAACAGGATTTTTATGATCTGGCATGGGCGTATTTTGAAAAATGTGCTGAAGACCGGGTCGTGCATACTGAAATGTTCTTTGATCCACAAACTCATACTGATCGTGGCGTTGCTTTTGCAACCGTGATCAACGGCTTGCAAAAAGCCTGTGATGATGCCAAAACTAAACTGGGTATCAGTTCACATCTGATTATGTGTTTCTTGCGTCATTTAAGTGAAGATGCTGCATTTGTAACACTGGAACAGGCCTTGCCTTATAAAGACCAGATCATTGCGGTCGGTCTGGATTCAAGTGAAGTCGGGCATCCACCGTCAAAGTTTGAACGTGTTTTTGCTAAAGCACGAGAAGAAGGCTTCTTAGTGGTTGCGCATGCAGGAGAAGAAGGCCCGGCAGCCTATGTCTGGGAGGCGCTGGATTTGCTCAAAGTCAATCGTATCGATCATGGAGTTCGTTCGGAAGAAGATTCTGAATTAATGCAACGCCTGATTGCAGAAAAGATGCCATTGACGGTTTGTCCGTTGTCAAACCTGAAACTTTGCGTCGTGGATGACATGCAGCAGCATAATATCCATCGCCTCTTGCAGCAGGGCGTGCATGTTACGGTCAATTCAGATGATCCATCCTATTTTGGTGGTTATATGAATGACAATTTTATTGCCATTGCTGAAGCGCTGGACTTAAGCAATGAGGAAATCAAGCAGTTGGCCATTAACTCATTTGAAGCCTCTTTTATTACCGAGGCCGATAAAGAACAATGGATCAACCAGATCCGTGCCCTGGTTTAAGTTTTCAAATAAAAGGCAGGGTACGCTCTGCCTTTGTTTTTATAGATGGATATGAAATTGAAACATGTAATTCTACTCATCAGTAGCGTGTTGATATCTGCCTGCTCAAATGCGGATATGACTTTGACACAACGTACCTTAAAACCCGTGATTGAATACCAATGTGGAAAAGAGCTGAAAGCATCTAAATTCTGGACCGCCTCGACTTATTTTATGCAGGATAAAAATAAAGCTGAACTTGAACAGAATGTGTGTTCCTGTGTGGGTGAGCATGCGCTTAAAGATATTCCAGCCAGCACTTTGCTTAAAGCAACTCTGGATGAAGAAGTAAAGTCAAAGCTTACTCAACAAGCAATTGCAAACAGTCTGAAAGGCTGCATGACCGAGTTCTTGAAATAAAATCAGCTTTGCAATGAAAGCTGATTGAATGTAGTTTTGCAGTTTATTTTTTAGACGATTTAGATTGTCGCATCATGCTGGTGAGTACGTGATCCTTATCGATAAAATGATGTTTCAGTGCTGCGGCAATATGTCCGGTTAAAAGGAGTCCCACTGCCCAGGAAAGCCAGATATGCAGAGGTTTTGCGATGGCGGTCACAGCCGGATTTTCTGTAATCAGTGCCGGAAGCTTAAATAAATACAGTACCGGTACTGGGTAGCCCAGACTCCAGCTATATAAACAGCCGGTGACGGGTAGGGCAATCAGCATGAAATACAAAGCCAGATGACCTGCATGTGCTAAAGTTTTCACCCGGGATGACATAGTATCAGGTAGTTCAGGGGCAGGATGGGTGTAGCGCCAGAAAATTCGTACAACCAGCAAGAAAATAATGGTGGTGGCGATATTTTTATGCAGGGTGATGACATCGCCTTTAAAGCTGCCATCGACCTCATAACTTAAAAAATTCCCGCTATAAAAACCAATCAGCCACGCCCCAATAAAGATAATCGCCATGATCCAGTGCAGCCATTGCGCCGTGCGTGTGTAATATTGTACTTTTTCCATGTGATTTTCTGTGGCTCTCAAAGATGGATGCACCTTAGCAAAGGGCGAATCAGCTCGGCAATTCCAAATCTGCAACGCTATGGTGGCTTTCATGCAACATCCATTGAAATGGCTGGGTGCAGATTAAACATTCAGGATGATTTTTAGATTTCTTATTCAGGTGAATTTCGGCACAATAGCGTCACGCTTTATATATGAATAAACAAGGAACAATCTGTGAAAAAATTATTGATTGCACTGGCTCCAATTGCTTTGATTTTATCGGCTTGTGCAACAACAGGCAGTCCTGAGACCCAAACCACGACTCAGCAACTGGGTGGGGCTGCGCTTAAAATCGCGATCAATGCAAAATGTACGACTGAGCTGAATAATATTCCGGCATGGCAAACAGCAACACGTCTCATGACTACAACACAAAAACAGGATATCCAGACTGAAATTTGTGGCTGTGTCAGTGAAAAAGCACCACAGAATGTAACAGCGGTAGATCTGGCAACTGCAGCAATTGATCCCACAGCACGTGCGACGATTGTCGGTAATGTGGTGGCAAAAACCATTAACGCTTGTGTAGCTGAAGCTATAAACTAAGCCAAGATTAAATTGAAATAGGCTGACCGGTTCAGCCTATTTTTTATGGAAGAAAGACATGAAAATTGCTGGTGTAGATGAAGCAGGGCGTGGGCCATTAGTGGGTTCGGTTGTCGCTGCGGCAGTTATTTTGGATCCGAACAACCCGATTGAGGGTTTAAATGATTCTAAAAAGCTTACTGAAAAGAAGCGTGAAAAGCTTTTTATCGAAATTCGGGAAAAAGCCCTGGCATGGGCCATTGCTGAGGCTTCTGCAGCAGAGATTGATGAGCATAATATTTTACAGGCCTCTTTGCTGGCGATGCGTCGCGCTGTGGAAGCTTTGCCAGTTCAGCCTGAGCATGTACTGGTCGATGGCAACAAGGTTCCACAGGGCCTTGCGATGAGCTGTGATGCTGTAGTTGGGGGTGATGCGCTGCATGCTGAAATTTCAGCAGCCAGTATTCTGGCTAAAGTAACCCGAGATCACCAGATGATCGAGATGGATCAGAAGCATCCGCAATTTGGTTTTGCCAAGCATAAAGGTTATCCGACCAAGGCGCATTTTGAAGCGATTGCCCTGCACGGTGTTATTGATGAGCATCGCCGCAGTTTTGGACCGGTAAAAAAAGTGCTTGCAACATTGCAGCAAGAGGTAAAACTTTAGACTTTATTAAATTTTTTAATTATTTAGAGTGCTTATATAGAATACAGAGAAATTTAAAGCGGCTAAAAAAGCCGCTTTATGATTTACACAAAAATTAACGGTTAAAGTTATTTTGTGTCTGATTATCATCTTCAAAAGAAGGCTGGTAATCTTGATCGATATGTTGAAGATGTTCATGCATTGCGCGTTCATGCTGGATACGCTGGTATATCTCTTCACGGTGCACAGAGACTTCTTTAGGAGCATTCACCCCAATACGAACCTGATTACCTTTTACACCAAGTACAGTCACGCTGACTTGGTCACCAATCATTAAAGTTTCCCCGACGCGTCGAGTCAGAATCAGCATGTTTTTCTCCTTGCAAAATGCAAAACCTGCAATCTATTGAATGTAAAATAAAAAGCACAACCAAAAATTATAAAATAATATCTGGATAGAAATTCTGTCACCTGAATGAAAGACTTTAATCTATCTCAGTTGGTTAAAAATCCTCATGCTTAATATAACAGAGCCACTATAAAAAAAACTATAGCGGCTCTGCATTTTTGTAGAGTTTTATAAAATAGTGTCAAACAATGACAATATTTTGTTTTTTTCGCTTAAGCGCGTGCGCTAGATTCGCCTTGTTCGCGGTCTAGACCAAATGCGGTATGCAATGAACGTACAGCAAGTTCAAGATAATTCTCTTCAATGATGACTGAAATCTTGATTTCAGAAGTCGAGATCATCAGGATGTTAATACCTTCGTCAGCTAGGGCGGTGAACATTTTGCTCGCTACACCTGCATGAGAACGCATGCCTACACCTACGATCGATACTTTTACGATGTCATCACGAGTCGCAACTTCACGTGCGCCAATTTCTTTAGCGGTTGCTTCAAGAATTGCTTTTGCTTTTGCAAGTTCGCCACGGTTTACAGTGAATGTGAAGTCAGTCGTACCATCTTCTTCTACGTTTTGGATGATCATATCGACTTCGATATTCGCAGCGCCAATCGGTGCTAAGATTTTAGATGCAATACCTGGAATGTCAGGCACACCTAGGATAGTCAGTTTAGCTTCGTCACGGTTAAACGCGATACCAGAGATAATTGGCTGTTCCATGTTGTCTTCCAATTCAGTCGTAATAAGTGTGCCAACGTTGTTTTTAAATTCTTCGTCAAACGCGCCATCATTGTCATTGTCAAAGCTTGAAAGTACGCGTAAAGGTACTTGGTATTTACCCGCAAATTCAACAGAGCGAATTTGTAGAACTTTTGAACCAAGTGATGCCATTTCCAGCATTTCTTCAAACGAAATACGGTCGACTTTTTTCGCTTTTGGTGCAACGCGAGGGTCAGTGGTATATACGCCATCAACGTCAGTATAGATTTGGCATTCGTCAGCTTTGAGTGCAGCAGCCAGTGCCACACCTGAAGTATCAGAACCGCCACGACCTAAAGTTGTTGTGTTGCCTTCAGCATCAAAGCCCTGGAAGCCGGCAACTACAATTACACGACCCGCGTCCAGATTTTTAGTCAATACGTCAGTATCAATCGACTCGATACGGGCTTTGGTAAATGCGCTGTCAGTCTTAATGCCAACCTGGCGTCCAGTCAAAGATTTAGCTTCAACCCCGATCGAATTCAACGCCATTGCAAGCATGGAAATCGTTACCTGTTCACCCGTAGAAACCATTTGGTCTAGTTCACGCGGATCAGGGGTTTCGGTAATGGCTTTCGCTAAAGCGAGCAGACGATTGGTCTCGCCACTCATTGCCGATACAACCACCACTACCTTGTGGCCGTGGTCATGCCAGCGCTTTACACGACGAGCAACATTTAAAATGCGCTCTGGAGTACCCATAGAGGTACCGCCATATTTTTGAACGATTAATGCCATAGTTGTTCCATATAAACCATGACCCTGATATTCCTATCAGGGTCAGTTACACAAAATGAAGTTTTTATTTTGCTGCAAGCCAAGCTGGTAAATCAGCCATCACTGAAGCAAACTTCTCGTTAAGTGGTGCGCCACCTTGTGCCAAGTCAGGTTTACCACCACCTTTACCACCGAGCTCAGTTGCCAAGTGTTTGATGATGTCACCTGCTTTAATAGAAGCAGTAAAGTCTTTTGCAACAGATGCGATCAAGCTCACCTTGTCACCCTCTACACCTGCAAGAACAATGACTGCATTTTCTAATTTTGATTTCACGCCATCATGCAGGTTACGCAGTGCTTTCGCATCCATACCGTGAACAGTCGTGATGAGTGTTTGACGACCTGCAATTTCTTGAACCTGACCTAAAAGTTCACCAGCTTGCAGGCTTGCTAATTTTTGATTGAGTTGTTCAATCTGTTTTTGCAAGCTTGATGCTGTATCAACCAGCGCTTCAACTTTCTCAATCGTTTGATCTTTTTGAGCTTTTAACAGGCTATTAATAGTGTTGATATCACGATCCGCTTTTTGAGCAACTTCAACTGCTTTGGTGCCCGTCACAGCTTCAATACGACGTACACCTGCTGCGACACCACCTTCAGAGGTAATCTTGAACAGGCCGATGTCGCCAGTGCGCTTCACATGGATACCGCCACACAGTTCGATTGAGAAATTTTTCTCATCAATCACTGAACCCATAGTAAGTACGCGAACTTCGTCACCGTATTTTTCGCCGAACAGCATCATCGCGCCTTTGGCTTTCGCAGATTCGATGTCTAGCAGTTCAGTCGTTACTTCAGAGTTGGCAATGACTTCAGCATTGACTAGACGTTCAATTTCTTGAAGCTGCTCAAAAGTCACCGGTTGGTCATTGGCAAAGTCGAAACGTAAAATGTCAGATGCAACCAATGAGCCTTTTTGCTGGACGTGTGCACCCAGGATTTGACGAAGGGCAGCGTGCAAAAGGTGAGTCGCAGAATGGTTGCGCGCAGTTGCTGCACGGATATCTGCTTTTACTGTTGCTTCTACATTTTGAGTAACTTTCAGGTTACCCATGGTCACGATACCTTGGTGTACAAACGCGCCACCAGATTTCTTGGTATCTTGAACTTCGAAAATACCAGTATCGTTTTTGAAGAGTCCTGTATCACCGATTTGACCACCGCTTTCTGCATAGAAAGGAGTCTGGTTCAATACGATCAGTGCTTCGTCGCCTTCAACCACTTCGTCAACTTGCTCGCCATCTTTATAGATTGCGATGATTTGACCTTCACCCGCAGTTGCATCGTAACCTTCAAACTGAGTTTCACCTTCAACTTTCACAACAGAGTTATAGTCGATTGCGAATTTGCCTGCATCACGAGCGCGTTGACGTTGTGCGGCCATTTCAGTTTCGAAACCAGCTTCATCAATCGTTAAATCACGTTCACGTGCGATGTCAGCGGTTAAGTCAGTCGGGAAACCATAAGTGTCGTAAAGTTTAAATACCACTTCACCCGGAATCACAGAACCTTTCAGGTTTGCCAGTTCGCCTTCAAGCAATTTCAAACCTTGCTCAAGTGTTTTGGCAAACTGTTCTTCTTCTTTCAGAAGTTGTGCTTCGATGCGTGCTTTGTTGGCTTCCAGTTCAGGATATGCTTCGCCCATTACTTCAATCAAAGGCTGTAACATCTTATAGAAGAATGAACCTGTCGCACCCAGTTTATTACCGTGACGAACTGCACGACGGATGATACGACGCAATACATAACCACGACCTTCGTTAGAAGGGTTTACACCGTCAGCAATCAGGAAGCAGCATGAACGTGCATGGTCGGCAACCACTTTTAAAGATGCAGGATAATCTACGGGCTTGCCTTCAGCTTGTGCTTTCGCTTCAAGTTCAGAAGTGTCTAAACCGATGATTTCAGCAGCCGCTTTTAACAAGTGCTGGAACAGGTCGATTTCATAATTTGAGTTAACGTGCTGAAGAACAGCAGAAATACGCTCCAACCCCATACCTGTATCCACAGAAGGCGCTGGAAGAGGGTGTAACACACCATCTGCAGTACGGTTAAACTGCATGAAAACGTTGTTCCAGATTTCGATGAAGCGGTCACCGTCTTCTTCAGGCGTGCCTGGCAGGCCACCCCAGATATGATCACCGTGGTCAAAGAAAATTTCAGAACAAGGACCGCAAGGACCGGTATCGCCCATTGCCCAGAAGTTGTCTGATGCGTATTGACCGCCTTTGTTGTCGCCAATGCGGATAATACGGCTGGCATCTAGACCGATTTCTTTGTTCCAGATATCAAATGCTTCGTCATCAGTGTGGTACACAGTGGCATAGAGTTTATCTTTAGGTAGTGCTAACCATTCATCGCTCGTTAAGAATTCCCAGGCAAATTTGATCGCATCACGCTTGAAGTAGTCACCAAACGAGAAGTTACCCAGCATTTCAAAGAAAGTATGATGACGGGCGGTATAACCCACATTGTCCAAGTCGTTGTGTTTACCACCTGCGCGTACGCATTTCTGTGATGATACGGCACGGACATAATCGCGTTTTTCTAGACCTAAGAAGCAATCTTTAAACTGGTTCATACCCGCATTGGTGAACAGCAAAGTTGGGTCATTGGCGGGTACTAGAGAACTCGACGCGACACGTGTATGCCCTTGCGATTCAAAGTAACGCAAAAATGCTTCACGAATTTCAGCTGATGTCATAAAACGAGTACTCACAACCAAGTCACTCCATAATTTCCGATTTGGCAAAAACACCACAGTCTGACAAGCATACAAAAGCTCTGCTGCAATGTGGGGCTTAAAAATTTAAAACGCCAAATTATAACGGAAAAAGCAGTATGCACCAATCATTTTAAAACCAATTGCTAAGGATTTATGTGCTTAGGTTTTTTGCTAAATAGTTAAATTGAATCTTTCTAAGGGCAAAATTCCGATAAATTCATCTCTTGAAAAATAACTGGAATTTTAAATGATGCAGAGAGAACCTGATCTATCAGAAAGAAAATAATCGAAAATCAGTATTTTCACTGAAGTTTTTTAATGTACGGCGCAAGAAATCCTTTAACATAGAAGAGTTCTAAAATAGGCATATTAAAGGTTGAGTCATGCAACGAGTGGCAATCAATGGATTTGGGCGTATTGGACGGAATGTACTACGTGCATGGTTTGAAAATCCGAAAGATTTTAACTTTGAAATCGTAGCCATTAACGATATTGCCGATGTTGAAACCCTGATTCATCTGTTTAAATATGACTCAACCCATGGCCGTTTTTCAGGGCAGGTAGATCTTAGCTATGATGCTGAACATATTTATCTGCATATCAGCTATAAAGATGCCGCTTTAAAAGTACAGGTTTTGTGTGAAGCCGAGCCGGCAAAACTGCCTTGGCAAAATCTGGCTGTAGATGTGGTGCTGGAATGTACCGGGCTGTTCCGTTCCCGTGAAGCCGCGACCCAGCATATTCAGGCAGGGGCGAAACGTGTGATTATCGGTGCCGCACCTTTTGATACGGTGGATGCTGCGATTGTCTATGGTGTCAATCATCATGAAGTCAAAGCATCGGATCAGATCATTTCCAGTGTTTCTTGTACTACACAGGCTTTGGTACCACTGGTCAAAATTGTCGATGATGCATTTGGTATCAATAGTGCCCTGATGACCGAAATCCATGCTGTTACGGCGGATCAATCGGTGCTGGATCATGCACATCGTGATTTGCGTCGTGCACGTGCCTCGGGCCATAACATCATTCCTACAACTTCGAGCGCACTGGGTGCCTTAAAGCGGGTAATGCCGAAAATGGAAGACCGTATCGATGGTTATTCGATTCGGGTGCCGACTATTAATGTCGCTGCAATTGATTTGACCTTTGTTTCTCAGTTACCGATTACCGATCACAAGCTGAATGAAGTTCTGATCAAGGCTGCCCGGCAGGACTTTGCAGAAATCATGGCGGTAACAGATGAGCCTTTGGTATCCAGTGATTTTAATCATTCTCCATATTCACTGATTGTGGATTTGACTCAGACGCTGGTGGTCGGACACCAAGCTAAAGTTTTTGCCTGGTATGATAATGAATGGGGCTATGCCAACCGTTTATTAGATTTATGTGAATCATTTCATTAAGTTCGAGTTATTTAAATCTCTAAAGCACCGAAGATAAGGTGCTTTTTTCATGTCCAGAATATTTTGCCAGCCAATTTTTAGGAGAATTTGGCTGTAATTGATCGAAAATCAGTATTTGAAGCTGAATTAGTTAGATTATCTGCAGTATTTTTCGTTAAGATAAAAACAATAAAATGAAATAAGAGCAAGCACATGATGATGGTTTGGGGTTTTATTATACTGCTGACTTTGGCGGTGATTTTTCTGATCTGGCTGCAGTTTAATCAGAATGATGAGCCACGTACCGAGCAAGGTGTGCCAGTTGAAGAAAAAGTCGCGCATCTTGAAGAAAACTTAAAAAAGACTCTGGAAATTATGCAGGATCTGGCCAAAAAAATGCATGTCCAGCAGGAAGTACTGGATCAGACCACAACAAAGCTTCAGCAGGTTGAGTTGCAAAATGCGGAGCTGGTCAGTTTACTGACTAAAGTGGTTGATCCCCAGAAATCATCCCACCCCCTTTAGAGATCTTTTGAAAGGAGGCAGTACCAGACTATAGAGAGCATTCAGCCAGATAAAACCATTTTGCATAAACTGTGAAATGGAGGGGATAAAGTCAAGTACTGGCACAGCTGATAGACCCAATTCTCATTTGATTACGCGCGATTGTTTTTCAGACGCGGATGAGCATATCTGGATTCTGATAATAAGTTCCAGATGCATTATTTAACTCAAATTCTCTGCCGTCACAGGATAAAACTGAAATCTCAGTGTAAACGGTAAAAATTATGATGGGACTATCCTTGATTTAATGCTGGGTTTTGTGTTTTTAAGATGCAATAAAATGCTGATAGTTGACACAATTGTTGATCCTTTCATCAGGTGGCGAAAATTATAAAATTTGCGATGCACAGCCAAAACTATCGTGCTAGACTAGGAGAAATCGGGTGTGCTCCCGATTTTTTTATGCGGATTCGTTCCGCGCTGACAAGAATTTAGGTTTACAACATGCCCATTTCAGAGACATGGTTATTACCTGATGGTGTAGCTGATGTATTACCAGAACAAGCGCAAGTCATTGAAAGCCTGCGCCGTAAATCACTGGATTTCCTTGCATCTCGAGGTTATCAGCTGGTGTACACGCCATTCATTGAATACATCGAATCTCTATCTTCTCTCTCAGAATCGAATCAAGATTTAGACTTAGCCACTTTTAAGGTGATCGATCAGCTTTCTGGTCGTTTACTTGGTGTGCGTGCCGATATGACACCACAAGTGGCTCGTATTGATGCGCATGTACATCCAGTGGAAGGTGTTGCACGTTACTGTTATGCAGGAACTGTCTTGCATACCAAACCTCGCGGTTTTAATACCTCGCGTGCGCCACTACAGTTGGGTGCAGAGCTATTTGGTTCAGACAGCATCGATGCCGATGTTGAAATGGTCGACTTGATGATCAGTCTGATTCAGGAGGCAGGCCAGGCAGATGGTATTCATCTGGACTTAGGTCATGTCGGTTTATTCCGCAGTCTGGTGGCTCAAGCAGGATTGAACAAAGTTGCTGAACAGCAATTATCTGATTTATACCAACGCAAGGCTTTACCGGAATTAGCAGAATTCACGGCAGAGCTGAAATTTGGTCAGGATTTTTATGCACTTGGGCGCTATGCCAGTGACCTGGATGCATTGCAAGCAAATCTAAGCGCTGAAGTGCTGGCAAATCCTGCATTCAAGCAAGCTTTTGATGTACTACAAATCACTAGGGATGAAGTTCAGACCCGTTGGCCAAACTTGAGTATTGGGATTGATGTAGTTGAATTGCGTTCGTACCATTATCATACTGGTCTGATGTATGCCGTGTATGCGCCGAACCGTGCAGCTGCACTGGCACAAGGTGGCCGTTATGATGGCATTGGTGAGCATTTTGGGCGTGCCCGTCCTGCAACCGGTTTCTCGTGTGACTTATATGCTTTAAGTGCAGGCCAGTTTGATACGATACAGGTGGTCGTTGCACCTAAAGGCAGCGATGCAGAACTTCTGAAGGCGATTCAGAACCTCCGTGCACAAGGCTTGAGTATAATTCAGTTACTGGGTAATGATGATTTAAGCTCTGTACCATATGCGACGCACCAGCTGGTGAGTGTAGATGGCGAGTGGACAGTCAAAACGATTTAATTGCTTGGCTCAGTGTTCATGTCACTGAGTGGGGCTTTCAACTTTAACAGCATGATGTAATGAGGCTATTATGGGCAAGAATGTTGTGGTACTTGGTACCCAATGGGGCGACGAAGGTAAAGGTAAAATCGTCGACCTGCTCACAGATCAAGCGGCAGCGGTAGTTCGTTATCAAGGCGGACATAACGCAGGTCACACTCTTGTGGTTGGTGGTAAGAAAACTGTCTTACACCTCATTCCATCAGGTATTTTACGTGAAAACGTATTGTGCTTAATTGGTAACGGTGTGGTTCTTTCTCCTGAAGCGCTCATCAAAGAGATGGACATTCTTGAAAAAGAAGGCGTTCCTGTTAAAGAACGTTTACGCATTTCTCCAAACTGTCCACTTATCCTGCCAAACCACATCGCACTTGATCAGGCGCGTGAGAAAAAACGTGGTAATGCGAAGATTGGTACGACAGGTCGTGGTATCGGTCCTGCATACGAAGATAAAGTGGCACGTCGTGCAGTACGTGTTGCTGACCTGGTACGTGGTGGTGAACATCTTACAGCCCAGCTGACTGAACTACTGGACTACCATAACTTCCAGTTAACTCAATACTACGGTGTTGAAGCAGTTAAACTGGAAGATGTGCTGGCACTGTGTGACGAATGGCGTAAGGTTGTTGCTCCACTGGTTGTGGACGTAACTACTGAATTGCATAACTACCGTAAAAACGGTGACAACATCATGTTCGAAGGCGCGCAAGGTTCACTTCTTGACGTTGACCACGGTACATATCCGTATGTAACTTCTTCGAATACAACTGCTGGTGGCGTAAGCTCTGGTTCAGGTCTGGGTCCTTTGCACCTTGACTATGTACTGGGTATTACCAAAGCGTATACAACGCGTGTAGGTGCAGGTCCATTCCCAACCGAGCTGGTGTATGACGCTGCAAATGACACAGGTGATGCGATTGGTAAACACCTCGGTACGATTGGTAATGAATTTGGTGCCTCTACTGGCCGTCAACGTCGTTGTGGCTGGTTCGATGCTGAAATTCTACGCCGTTCAGTCGATGTAAACTCACTTTCTGGTATTTGCCTGACTAAACTTGACGTTCTTGACGGTTTGGAAGAAGTGAAAATCTGTGTAGGCTATGAAGCTGCAGATTCTGGTTGTGTGGGTTCTTCTGATGCGCTTGCATTCGAAACTTTAAAACCGATTTACGAAACTATGCCAGGCTGGTCTGAGTCAACTTTTGGTGCGAAATCACTGGATCAGTTGCCACAAGCTGCATTGAACTATGTAAAACGTCTTGAGCAATTGATTGAATGTCCAATCGACATCATTTCAACGGGTCCAGACCGTGAAGAAACTATCATTCTTCGCCATCCATTCGATGCTTAATTTGTTTTAAGCTTCAATAAAAAAACCCATCTTCGGATGGGTTTTTTTATAGGTTGAAATTATGTAGCTATTTCAAGACTAAAGTTGCATCGGTAATCAGGCATGATGTGCTTTAACATATCGATATATAAAGAAAGAAAAATGAGTATCAGGATGCAAAAAAATATATCGGCGACCATGTTTTATTCATTATTATTCGCGATGGGCGGGGCACCAACAATTGCCATGATGATTATTCGTGCGCAAACCCAAAATCCTGAGATTATTTATACTGTACTCATTGGTCTCAGCGTCATTATTGCCTGTATCCTAGTGCCTGTTATCTTGCTGCAAAATGCTTTTTTATATTTCAAACGTAAAGATGAAATACTTGAACAGAAAATAAAACCTCTCAGTCAGGGGTATCTGGGCTTAAATATTATTTGTCTGATTTACTGGTTAGCGATACAGTACTTGGCTTAAAAATTACATAATTTATAAGAAGATGGAGTAATTATACGTTTAGCTACTGCATGCTTTCCCTTATAATTTTTACAATGTAAATTAAGCTTGAGCTAAGGTAGAGTTAATTATAATGAAGAATAAACTTTTATTAAGTATGGCCACTGCCACAGTGGTGACATTGTCGGGTTGTACTACCATTGCCGATATTGCCGGGGCGGATACTGCGACTTTAAATGCATCTGCCAGCCAAAGCTATAATGCCATGGTGAATGATGCGCGCAATAAAGGTCAGCTGGATACCAGTTCAGCCACATATAAACGTATTAATACCGTGTTTAATCGCTTGAAGCCGATTGCTAACCAAATGAATCAAACCGGTACGCCATTCCAGTGGCAACTGGCTGTACTTAAATCTGACCAGGTCAATGCCTTTGTTGCCCCGGGTGGTAAAGTCGTATTCTACACTGGTATTGTGAATAAACTGAATCTGACTGATGCTGAAATTGCAGCAATTATGGGTCATGAAATGGTACATGCCTTAGAAGAGCACTCTAAGCAGAAAATCGGCGCGCAGGCCCTCACTGACCTGGCCTTGGGAATTGGCCTGAGTGCAGCAGGTGTAGGTCAGGGCGGCGCTGCAGCTGCACAGCTGGGTAGTCAGATCGGGATTGGTTTGCCGTACTCGCGTAATCTGGAAAGTCGTGCTGACCAGGGCGGTTTGATGCTGATGGCGCGTGCAGGCTATAACCCGAATGCAGCCATTACCCTGTGGGAAAAAATGAATAAATTAGAAGGTGGCGGCGGAGTCGCTTTCCTGTCTACGCATCCATCGAATAGCCAGCGTATTGGACAGATGCGTCAGCAGTTGCCAGCAGCAATGCAGATTTATAACCAAAACAAATAATCCAATGATTATTCTTTGAAAGAAGATCTTGATGGGATTAAAAGGGCAGGGTATTGATCCTGCCTTTTTTATGGCTCATTTTTTGATGGACATTGTTTGAGTTATTTTTCTTGGCAACAAAAAAGGGCAAAGTTTGCACTTTGCCCTTTATCACACCCGATCAGAAGATCTTAGTGTTGGTGACCACCTGCACCATGTACATGGCCGTGATCTAATTCTTCTTGAGAAGCTTCACGAACAGATACGATTTCAACTTCAAAAGTCAGATCTTGACCAGCAAGTGGGAAGTTAGCATCAACAACAACATTGTCGCCTTCAACTGCTTTAACAGTTACGATTTGCACGCCGTCATCAGTTTGAGCCTGGAACTGCATACCTGCTTGAATATTGTCTACGCCTTGGAACATTTGCGCAGGAACTTCTTGAACTAGGTCTGGGTTGTATTCGCCATAACCTTCAGCAGCTGGAACGTTTACAGTGAATTTATCACCTACAGTTTTACCTTCTAGCGCGTTTTCTAATCCTGGGATGATATTACCTGCACCGTGCAAATAGGCAAGTGGTTCACCTTGAGATTGATCGAGAGTTTCACCCTCTGCGTTAGTCAATGTGTAGTGGAAAGAAACCACGTGGTTATTTGCAATAGCAGTCATGTTAATTGATCCATTCAATTTTTTAAGGGTACATCATAAAGTGAAATTGCGTTTTTGTAGACTAAAATTAGCAAAAAAACGCAATTCGACAATTTTATTGACGATTTTTTCATTGATTGGGCCAAATTCTGGAATTTCAATGCAATTTCAGCTTTGGAGAAATTTTCCGTGTAACAAAATCTTTTGCGGTTAGAATGCCTGCATGCGCATACCCATGAATGGTTGCCTGATGAATCCGGTACAAGGACACATACATTGATTTGGCGACAAAGCCTTGCACATTGACCTGACCGAGTAATTCCCCAACGGCTTTATTCTGACTTAGGGAAATGAGTGAACCTTTGTCAGAAAATTTAAACATGGGTAAGTAGTTTTCCTCATTGATCCGTGCTTTTAAGGCATTGGCCAGAAAGTTGGCCTGCTGGCTGGCGACTTGGGCGCGTGGACCCAATACCGGTTCATCTGCTGCAGGTTGGCAATGTGCACAGTCACCAAAAGCAAAAATGTCTGGATCAGACTTGGTCTGCAGGGTGGAATAGACTTTCAATCGGTGAATATTGTCCTTTTCCATATCTTGTAGTTGCACCAAGACTTCAGGTGCTTTGATACCTGCGGCCCAGACTTTAATCTCGGCATCCAGACTTGAACCATCTGTAAAATAAATCTTGTCTTCATCGACCTTGGCCACCCGATGACCGGTCAAGACTTCAATGCCAAACTTTTCCATCTGTTGCATGGTGTGTTCAGCAACTCTAGGTGAGAGCGCCGTCAGAATGCGGTCCGCCGCTTCAATTAGGGTGATTTTGACTTTTTTCGGGTCAACCTTGTTTAAACCATATTTAAAGAAATTATGTTTGGCTTCTACCAGCTCCGCTGCCAGTTCTACCCCAGTTGCTCCAGCACCAATAATCGCGATATTCAGTTCACGATTCGAAGCTTCATGCTGTGCGTTCAGATAGAGATGCAACATGTCCTGCTGAAAAACATCCGCCTGTTTACGGCTGTCGAGAAAATGACAGAATTGTCTTACCCCTTCAGTATTAAAATCATTCGAGGTAGAACCCAAGGCCAGTACCAGTGTGTCATAGGAAATATGCTGGTTTTTCTTGGATTGGGCTATTTTGGAGAAATACTCTGTTTCGACCAGGATTTGTTTGGCTTTACGATCTAGTCCTGTGAATGTACCCAAGACAAATTCATAATGATGTGCTGCTGAATGAGCAAAATAATTGGTTTCTTCTTGATGTGGATTTAAGGTACCTGCAGCCACTTCATGCAGCAGCGGTTTCCAGATATGTGTCAGTTTTTGATCGACCAGAATAATCCGGGCCTTACCGCTTTTACCCAAGCTATCACCCAACTGAGTCGCCAGTTCCAGACCACCGGCACCGCCACCCACAATCACGATTTTATGTGCTGTCATATATGATTAACCTGTTTATTTTTTTAATAAAAATAAGAGAAATAGAAAGAAAATATACTATGGCATGGGCCAGATCGCGTCTTGGTTAAAATTGTTATACACATTACAAAACGTAGCAATTCTGTGAGGGCAGGTAAGTTTCCCTGTCTTGAGGGTGTGAGGCAGGGAGAAAGGAAAATCTGCCAGAAGATCAGCGAAAAAATCTTCTGGCTTAAAGAACAGTTAACTTGACAGCTAGCGCTATTATTTATTTAGAGGATAAAGCTTTACGCTTGGTGTAGAGTCTGAAAAGAAAGTAAATAAACCTTGCAGCCAGCTAAAGAATTTCTGAAACAGGTTAGCTTCTTCAATTTCGACATGATCTTCAATCAGGATAGTACGGATTAACTGGTTATTTTGATAGACCTGAATGGTTGCCAGAGGCATGATAGTCGCCAAGGGCGCAATGAGCTCAGATGCCTTTACTTCCACACTGATATGCGTCTGGGTTTCTTGTAAAGGTTCGATACTTCTTAAAATGCCATCACCAGTATTCAGCATAATACGTTGATTGGTCTGGTCGAATTGATTCAGGTCGATACTATACCCCTGATCATATAAAGAGGTGGTAATAATCTGCGGTTGCTTGGTCTGCACCTTAAACATTTTTAAGGTTGATTTGATTACAGGCAGCTCAGCCAGTAGCTGTTTATCTTTGATCGCTACTTCATTGCGGGTATAGGTATAGGCCAGATTCATCAGCTTATGCGATACTTCAGCGCGTTTTGCCGCACTTTTAGTACCCAGTACTACCACAATCAGACGTCGGTTCGGCATTTCAAGATCTGCCGTGACACGATTGGCCGTCAGCGCCAGGTTGTAGCCTGCTGCACGGGTAAAACCGGTTTTTAAACCATCCACCGTAGGATCTACCTGAAGCACACGGTTGGTTGCGCGATGAAAATGTCGGTTATAGGTAAAGCTTGGCTGTTTGGAATAATACAGATAATCCGGAGTTTCATTGACGACTGCCATAGATAGTCTGGCCAAATCTGCGGCAGTAGAATAATGTTCAGGCATGGTAATACCTGCCGGATTCTGGAAATTGGTATGCTGCATGCCCAGCGCTTTGGCTTCCTGATTCATGCGTTCAACAAACTGCGGAATACCACCCGAAATTTTCTCAGCCAGCGTCACCGCAGCATCATTGGCAGACATGATAATTAAGCCCGCCAGAAGCTGATCGACTGAAATCTGATCACCTTCTTTCAGGTACATCTGTGACTCATCCCACATCACAGTTTTCACCACAGGAGTCGCGGTTAAAACTTCATTTTTATTTAATTTTCCGGCCTCAATTTCCTTTAAGGCAATATAAGCCACCATCATTTTGGTTAGCGAGGCCGGAGCACGCTGAACATCAGCATTGTGCTCGGCAATAACTTGACCAGATTGTGAATCCAGAATGGTCCAGGCTTCAGCTTCAACACTTTCAGGCATAATATTGAGTAGGGCAGCATGGGAAAATGCAGAAATAAATAAACTGAATACCGCAATCAGTGAGATGATGTATTTCAATGGTGTTCCTTGATAACCCGGCGGGTGTCGAACGTTAAAATTTCACGCATGCTATGCCTTTTTTATACAGATAGCTAGTCGTAAATGTAGACAAATAAGACAGCTAAACCATCCTGGCTTAAAAAATGCTAAGCTAAGCTATATCTCATTTATTTTAATTTTATATCGTCTATTATGTTGCATTATCAAATCGAATTTGACGATTATCGTCAGCATCTTATTCACGTAACTGTTCGCTTTCTTGCTGATCCGACGCAAGTCTTGTCATTGCCGACCTGGATTCCGGGAAGCTATCTGATCCGGGAATTTTCCAAACATATTGAAGCGGTCAAGGCTTATGATGAAGATGGGCGCCAGCTACAAATCCAGAAGTTTGAAAAGAATAAATGGCGTTTATTCAATACCGATCATGAGCTGATTACGGTGGAATATGATGTCTATGCCTATGACCTGTCCGTTCGTGGTGCATACGTGGATCAAAATCGTCTCTACGTGAACCCGGCTTGTGCATGTCTGGGGCTGGAAGGTCAGGAAAATAAAGAAATTGAACTGGAAATCTTCCTGCCAGATGAATTAAAGCATTTCCAATTGGCAACAGGCATGCAGGCCAAAAGTCTGGTCAAAGGCCGTTTCACGCTGAAAGCTAAAAACTATGCCGAACTGATTGATGCGCCATTTGAGCTGGCAGAACAAACCCGTTTCAGTTTTGATGCCAATGGGATTCCACATGAATTTGTGGTGTCAGGCAAACATGCCATGAATGCTACGCGTATGCAGCAGGACATTGAAAAAATCTGTCGTACAGAAATTTCCATGTTTGGTTCAGCGCCATTTGCGGACTATACCTTTATGACCATGGCAACAGGCAATAGCTATGGTGGTTTGGAGCATCCAAATTCTACCAGTCTGATTTCACCACGTGATGACTTGCCGAAAGCCAATGAACCTGAAGAACCTTCAAAAGATTATCAGCGTTTCCTCGGCTTATGTAGCCATGAATATTTCCATTCATGGTTGGTGAAGTTTATTCGACCTGAAAACTTCGTGAACTATGATCTAAACAGAGAAGGCTATACGTCTTTGCTGTGGATCTTTGAAGGTTTCACCTCTTATTACGATGATTTGATTTTGCTGCGTAGCGGCGTGATTAATCAGGAATCATATATTGCTTTGTTAAAAGCACAGATTGACCGTTATTTGCAAAATCCGGGACGTGCGATTCAGTCAGTGGCTGAATCCAGTTTTGACGCCTGGGTGAAATTCTACCGTCAGGATGAAAACTCCAATAATGCCGGAACCAGCTATTACAACAAAGGTTGTCTGGTAGCGCTATGTCTGGACTTGGGACTGCGTTTACGTGGTTCAAGTCTGGATGCCTTAATGCGCCGTTTGTATGAAAATGCGCAAAATGGTATTCAGGTGCACGAACGGACAATCTTTGAATTATGCAAAGAACTGACAGGTGATGATTGGTCAGAACAGATTAATCACTTGATCAATACGACAGATGAACTACCGCTGGATCAGCTCTTACCTGAGTTTGGTATCGGTTATAGCCTGAAAAATGACAAGTCTTTGCCATTCGGCTTAAAGCTGGCAGATAAGCCGGAAGGTGTACTGGTTCAATCTGCGCGTCGTGATGCTGTGGCTGTACAGGCCGGTCTTTCTGCCAATGACATGATTATTGCGATTGACGGTCTAAAAGCCACCACCAAGCTTCTCGAAAGCTATGCAAAACAGAACGGTAGTTTTACAGTATACGCGTTCCGTCGAGATGAGCTGATGACTTTTGAAGTTCAGGCAGGCGGTGCTGAACTGACCGAAGTTGAACTGAAAGTTGAAGATCAGGCCAAAGCTGAGAAATGGTTGAAAGCTTAATTCAATTTAAAACTTTAAAACTTTAAAACCGATGCTTAGGCATCGGTTTTTTATTGACTAAATATCAACATGATATTTATTTGATGAGAGGTCAGGAAGTTCCATTGAATTTAGCTGCGATTTAATGATGCTGATTCCTCATTTGAATTCATAAAATGCTAGTACGACCATTATTGGCTTTGCGTTCTGCTATAGCAGTCAATGTATCGCAAAGACCTCTTGGTCCTGATTAAACATCTGGTTAGCTTGCTGATCCAATGTAAAGCTCCTTTTTTGAATACATTTTATTTTTTAGATCACTAAATATGAATCGTAAATGGCATTTCAATAAAAGAATAACAAGAAAAAAAGGAAGGCCCAAAGAGGGTGGGCCTTAAGTGGGAGAGCTTAGTTGCCGCGATAGGTTGAATAACCATAGGGGCTTAATAGCAGCGGGATATGATAGTGATTGACTGAGCCATCTACTTCAAAAATCACCGGTACTTCCGGGAAAAAGCTGTTTTGCTTTTGGGTTTTAAACCAGTCACCAGTTTTAAAAGTCACTTTGTAGGTTCCTTTATCAAAGGTTTTATTCTCTGGGTACAGTGCTGTGATACGACCCTGAGGATTGGTCCTTGCTTGTGAAAGCTGTACCCATTTGCCATTTTTCTGTGTTTCCAGCGTCACTTCTACATTCGGAGAAGGTAGGCCATTTTCCAGATTCAGCACGTGTACACTCAGCGGGTTCTGGGCAAAAGAAAGAGTTGCTGCAGTAGTGGCAAGAGTCGCGATTAAGATTTTTTTCATGTTATGTTCCTCGTTGGAATGACGGAATAATGTTTAATCAAAGGAATAAAAAATTACTAATTAAAAGAAATCAAAGCTGCTTTAAGGTGGTTTGAATGCCGCTATTGGCACATTGATGATCCTGTACTGAACCGCCCGCACCTGCGACGCCTACAGCGCCTACAATCTGGTTTTGGTAAATGACAGGGACGCCACCACCCAGTAATAGCAATTCAGGCAAGCTATTCAGATTCTGTGCATCCGGATTTTTCTGGGCATTGCGCATAAAATCCAGTGTGCTGGTTTTAGTTGAATACGCGGTGAAAGCTTTCCGTTCCGCTGCAATCAGGTTGTGAATGCCGACAGATTCATGGCGCTGGCTGGCCAGCAGGTTGCCACCCTGATCCAGAATAATGACTGCCGCCGGCTTGGCCTGTTTCTGGCAAGCAAGCATGACGTTGCTGGCCATGAGCTTTGCTACTTCTAGCGACATGACTGGCGCCGTTTTAAATTCTGCATGTGCCAGTGAGCTGAATAGTAATACGCTGCTGAGCATGGTCAGGGTTGTGTTGGCAATTGAAATTTTCATGGTTATCTTTCATGCAATTGGCTACTGGGACTATCTTAGAAAAAAATCCGCCAGTACAGCATGACAATCAGATTACCAATTTGTAATCTAGAACTAGCTAAAAACAGCTAAACTACTGACATGCATATTTTAATTGTAGAAGATGAAGTCAAGATTGCTGAATATCTGGCAAAAGGACTGAATGAGTCAGGTTATAGTACGACCATCGCAGAAAATGGCGTGCGAGCATTATCGTGTTTGCAGCAACAGTCTTTTGATCTGGTGCTGCTTGATGTGATGCTGCCGGACCTGGACGGCTGGCAGGTATTACATACCCTGCGAACTTTTAGCCAGATTCCGGTATTAATGCTCACTGCACGTGATCATGTGCTAGATCGGGTGAAAGGACTGGAGCTTGGTGCCGATGATTATCTGACCAAGCCTTTTTCCTATATTGAATTACTGGCCCGAATTAAAAGTCTGTTGCGCCGTGTGCCGCGTCTGGAGCAGGAGGCCTATCAGGTTTCAGATCTGGTATTGAACCGCTTAAAGCATGAGGTTTACCGTAACGGACAAAAGATCGACTTGAGCCAGAAAGAATTTGCCCTGTTGCAATTGTTAATGGAACATCAGGGACAGGTGATGACCCGGAGCCAGATTGCGTCCATGGTCTGGAATATCAATTTTAATACTGATACTAATGTGGTCGATGTGGCTATTCGCAGGCTGCGTAGCAAAATTGATGATCATTACACGCCAAAACTGATCCATACCGTACGTGGTATGGGTTATAAGCTAGATGAATGTCCATGAAAAACCCTGTGTTATTGCCGTTGGCAACACGATTGAGTATTGCATTTGCACTGGTGTCTTGCGTGGTGTTTCTGAGTGTGGCGTTGCTGTCTTATCAAAATATGCAACAGATGATTCAGACCCAGCAGGATCAGGCGCTGGCTGCGCGTATTTCCCGGATTGAGATTTTTCTTGAAGATGCCCAGAGTTTCAAACTTCTGGTCCAGCATCCCAAATTATATGAAAATATGCTGGGACAGGAAGATAATTTACTGCTGCTGCAGCATCAGAATAGTCGTCTGATCGAAATCAATCCTTTGCAGGTTCATATTCCGGCATTGCATTATTCTTCCAAATTACAGTTTCAGAATAATCAGGCTGAACATCCTTCAACACGTCTGGCTTTTAAACAGGTGCAGTTTGATGGTCGCAGCTACCAGCTGGTAGCGGGTAAACAGTTGGCAGAAGGACAAAGGGCACTGGCAACCTATTTATCAAAACTGGTGCTCTATAGTCTGCTTGGTATATTGCTCTCGACCTTTATGGCCTGGCTGGCTGGACGCTATATTCTCAAGTCAATGCGTCAGCTGATGCTGGCGACAGCACAGGTCAATATTCAGCAGCCCAATCAGCACATTGATGTTCAGAGTAATACGCTTGAGGTACAAGAGCTGAGTCAGGCCATGAACGATATGCTCGGTAATATTCAGTCTGCATATCAGCAGTTGGCACGTTTTTCTGAGGATATTTCGCACGAACTTCGCACGCCATTAAACAATCTAATCGGGCAGACACAGATTCTGTTATCGCGGCCGCGCGAGCCTGCTGAACTGGAAAATCTGCTCTATTCCAACCTGGAAGAATATGAACGCCTAAGCCAGATGATTGAAAGCATGCTGTTTATCGCGCGGGTAGAGCATGGTGGATTTACGGTTGAAAAACAGCATTTCAATCTGAATGAGATGCTGCAAGAATTACTTGAGTACTTCAGTTTTCTGGCTGAAGAAAAGCAGATGCATTTAAAAATTAATGTTCCAGCAGATTTAAGTCTGACTGCCAGCACCGCATTATTACAGCGCGCAGTTGCCAATCTGATCAGCAATGCCATTACTTATGGTCAGCCGGGGAGTGAGATTAGTGTGTCGGCACAGCGACTGAATCATCGCATTAAAATATCGGTGCTGACGCCAGAGGTATGGATTGCAGATGAGCATCATCCGCATTTATTTGAGCGTTTTTATCAGATAGATGACAGCCGACATGAAAAAGCCCAGACGGGTGGTCTGGGCCTTGCCATTGTGCAGTCGATTATGCAGCTCCATCAGGGGGGAGCAACTGTAGAAAATACGCCGTCTGGCGTGGTATTTAGCCTGTCACTACCTGATGAATAGGCTGAGCTTTAACCACGACCCCGGCCACGACCACGTGGTGCCTTGGTATTTGGACGAGTAGTACCATTGGTGCGACGTTTCGGCTTTTCGCTTTCGTCCATTTGCCAGATGCGTTTGGTGCCAGACTTTTTCACGGAACCATCTTTGTTCTTGCGAACGATTGGTTTGCCACCCGTACCCCCCGGCTTCTTCACATAAGAACGTGAACGATATGGTTCTTCAGCAGGGATATTCTGGAAGTCAGGGTAAAGTAATGGCTCAATTTCTCTGGTCTCACCCGGCTGCAATCCCATACGAACCAAATCAATCTCACCAATTTTGGTACGGATCAAACGTAAGGTCGGGAAGCCGACAGCAGAAGTCATGCGACGAACCTGACGGTTACGACCTTCACAGATGGAAATCTCAACCCAAGACGTCGGAACAGAGGCACGGAAACGAACAGGAGGATTACGCTCCCACAACCATTCCGGTTCAGACACTTTTTCAGCACGTGCAGGAAGCGTCATGCCATCTTTCAGCTCAACACCTTTACGAAGCTGTTCAAGGGCCTCGTCAGTCATATCACCTTCAACCTGCACCATATAAGTTTTAAACTTTTTATTGGCAGGATTGGTGATATATTGGTTGAGACCACCGTGATCGGTGAGAAAAACCAGACCTTCTGAGTCCATGTCCAAACGGCCAGCAAGACGCAGATCTTTGTCGTTGACGAAATCGGCCATGGTAGGATGCTTTTCATCCGGACGGAATTGGGAGAGGACGTCATAAGGTTTGTTTAGAATGACGATTTTCATAGGAAATAACTTCTATAATTACATTAATTTAAAAAATGTAGAGGTTTATTTAAAAGGGAAACTTTGTTATTTCCCGTATAAATCTCAAAAACAACAAATCTGGATTAGAATATTATGCGTTAAGAACAGCTGAAAGTATTGCCTAATTGGCAATTATTTAAGATTTGTCAGCGGCATTAGGGAGAATACTAATAATGGGATATCAAAAAATCGTAGTACCTGTGGATGGTACCAAAATTACCGTAAATGCAGACCTTTCACTCAACGTACCAAATAATCCAATTATCCCATTTATTGAGGGGGATGGAATTGGTGTTGATATTACACCAACAATGCAGGCTGTGGTAGATGCTGCTGTGCAAAAAGCATACGCCGGGAAGCGTTCCATCGAATGGATGGAGGTCTACTGCGGTGAAAAAGCTAATAAAATTTATGGCATTTATATGCCTGAAGAAACTCTGGAAGCGCTGCGAGATTATGTGATATCTATTAAGGGTCCACTGACTACGCCAGTCGGTGGGGGGATTCGTTCCCTGAACGTGGCATTACGCCAGGAACTGGATTTATATGTCTGTGTGCGTCCGGTACGCTGGTTTGAAGGTGTTCCGTCACCGGTACATCATCCGGAACTGACCGACATGGTCATTTTTCGTGAGAATTCAGAAGATATTTATGCCGGAATTGAATGGAAAGCAGATTCTCCCGAAGCAAAAAAAGTGATCAAGTTTCTGAAACAAGAAATGGGTGTAACCAACATTCGTTTTGAAGACAATTGTGGGATCGGGATCAAGCCTGTCTCCAAAGAGGGTAGCCAGCGACTGGTGCGTAAAGCTATCCAGTTTGCTATTGAGAATGACAAGCCGAGTGTGACCTTGGTACACAAAGGCAATATCATGAAATACACTGAAGGGGCGTTTAAAGAATGGGGCTATGAAGTTGCGCTAGAACGTTTTGGTGGAGAGCTTTTGGATGGTGGACCGTGGGTTAAAATCAAAAATCCAAGAACAGGTAAAGACATTATTATTAAGGATGTCATTGCCGATGCTTTCTTGCAGCAAATCTTGATGCGTCCGGCAGATTATTCCGTGATTGCCACACTGAACTTAAATGGTGATTATATTTCTGATGCGCTTGCTGCGGAAGTCGGGGGAATCGGGATTGCACCAGGTGCCAATATTGGCGGTTCGATTGCAGTCTATGAAGCAACCCACGGGACAGCGCCTAAATATGCCGGACAAGATAAGGTGAATCCAGGCTCGATTATTCTGTCTGCAGAAATGATGCTGCGCGATATGGGCTGGACAGAAGCTGCCGACCTGATCATTAAGGGTATTTCAGGGGCAATTGCGGCAAAAACGGTGACCTATGATTTCGAGCGCCTGATGCCAGGTGCAACTTTACTTCGTTGTTCTGAGTTTGGTCAGGCCATCATTGACAACATGGATGCTTAAAACTGTAATTTATAAATCAAAACCTGCATTAACTGCGGGTTTTTTTATAGCTGCTTTTTCACTAAAAGTTTAAGTGATTTTAGCTGAAAGTTAAAATGGGTATCAGGCTGCAAATTTATGTAAGAAGTGTAATAAGCCCCAAAATGATTCGCTCATAGCTGAATGACTTAGTGAAATTTGTATTACATTAACGTATTTGGATACAGCTCAGCGATTGGCTTATTTTGTATACACGGTACAGTAATGAATGGAACTTCCAGTGATATAGAGACGGTTCTCTAAAGGAGTATATAATGGCGAAAACTAGAGCGAAGCATAAGCAGGTCCAGCAAAAAGACAAGCAGAACAATGCTCAGAACGAAGAGCAACAACAGCAACAACAACCATCGAAACCATCTCGCGCAAAAAAACGCAGGTAATCTCTTTTTTAACCTAAATAACAAAGCCCTCATTTGAGGGTTTTGTTATTTAAAAGCTTATATAAA
Organism: Acinetobacter sp. 197; assembly: GCF_048148385.1. Lineage (NCBI taxonomy): Bacteria > Pseudomonadati > Pseudomonadota > Gammaproteobacteria > Moraxellales > Moraxellaceae > Acinetobacter > Acinetobacter sp. 197. The sequence continues at coordinate 42,167 of NZ_JAYWZK010000013.1, read as the reverse complement.
ATCATCACTAAAAATAACAGGATTATGATTTTAAATTAGGCGGTTGTGATTAAGATAAAAGTCATTTATTTAATTAGATGCGAATATTGGTGAAATTTCTTTGGATTATAAGCTTACTGTTGTCTATGGGGTTTTTACTGACGGCCTGTCAGCCACCGCCGTCAGGTCAGGCAGCGGGATGGAAAAGCCCATATCTATATTGGCAATTACAAAGAACCGAGTTAGAAGCGCCGCTACAGATTCCGGTGGAAGGGGTTAGAGTCGGCCAAATCAATGATACCTGGGGAGCAGCACGTAGTGCTGGTCGCAAACATGAAGGTACAGATATTTTTGCCAAACGTGGTACACCTGTATTTAGTGCGACTCAAGGTATTGTAGGGAAGATTGGGACCAATAATCTGGGTGGAAAAATCATCTGGGTGACCGGTCCAAATATGAGCCAACATTATTATGCACATCTGGACGATTATGCAGAACATATTCAGGAAGGTGACTGGGTTGAGGCAGGTGAAGTTATTGCTTATGTGGGTAATACGGGTAATGCTAAAAATACCCCGCCGCATTTACATTATGGGATTTATTTAGGGGGGCAAGGGGCTACCAATCCGTATCCTTATTTGGTACCTTCTCCTTGAGTAGAATCTGGCTGAATGTGTTTGTTGGTTTTGAGTCTGGAGAAACCTGTATACCAGAATAGTTGCATTGTTCCCAATAAAAGGACAAATGCAGCCAATATAAACTGCTGATGGTAGCTTAATCCCAGATACTGTAGCGCACTGAAACTGAGGCCACCGATCAGCTGAACAGCGGCAAAACATAAGGTGGCAATACTCCAGAGTTTTTTATAAGCCAATCCATACAGTTGTAGAATGGTGTAAGAGGTCAGGAAGACCACAGCGGGATTTAGCATCCCGGTAAAAAAGGAAGAGCTAAAAGTGAGTAAGGGATAGGCATCTAGAGTCGCAATAAAAATGGCCATAATATAAAGGCTATAAAGAATTTTCAGTGCAGCAAAATTACCCCATTTTTTGGCCAGTGCATAAGCACTCAAGGCACCTAAGGCACTGCCTAGTCCATACAGAATCCAGTTGAAATTAATCCAGAACAAGCTCAATCCCAACTGCTGGCTTAAATAATCAATCCAGAAGAGTGAATGCGGTATATAGGCGAATGCACTACAGGCGTATACCGTCAATAAACTATAAAAAATACTATTCAGAGGGAGATGAGCGGTAACAGCAGGTGCCTGTAGAGAAAGATAGGGTTTAAACTGCTGTAGTAGTAAGCTTAAAACAGTAGACATAAGCAGGGCAAAGCCCCACAAGATCAGCCATGCAGTCTGGACGGAAATTTGATCCAGATAGGGCAGAAACAGGGTTGCAACTAAAACACCTACTCCAATTCCGCTAAAACCAATAAAGTTGATTTTAAGACGGTCTTGAAGTTCACAGCACTGCGCGACCACACTCGGCGATAAGATCATCATTAATCCACCGCTGATCCCGGAAATAATCCGCCAAGCGATATACCATGCTTCAGAAAAACCAGAAAATGCACAGCACATCAGGCTGAACATGCCGGCAAAGGCTGAAATTTGAATATAAGTGCTCATACTCCGGTCTTGAGGCAGGCGCATGGCGGTAAATGCGCCGATCAAATAGCCTAGCAAATTGGCGCTGCCCAAGAGACTGGCAAAATCTGTACTCCAGCCAAAGGCCTCGCGTGTACCAGGTAACAGGGCGGTATAAGAAAAACGAAGAATACCAATACCTAAGCACATGCTAAGACAAAGGAGCAGGCTGAGTTTTATTGTATTTGAGGACATCCGTGTACTCATAGAATTTTATATTTGGTCAAAAAATAACATGAATTTTTATGGTTGAGGAAGAATTGCCCGTTAAGAAACCCTGGAGTACAGAAATTTGTGCAAGAAAACCGCTAGGCTTTTTAAAATGTATAAGTTAAAACCTGAACTTTTCAGAAAAGTAAAAAAACCGCATTTAAAAATGCGGTTTTTTTTATATCGTCTGGTGCCGGAATTAACGCATCTTGGCCAGGAAACGGCCAACACGCGTAATAGCTTCACGCAGTTCATTTTCAGCCGGCAGGAATACTACACGGAAATGATCCGGTGTCGGCCAGTTAAAGCCTGTACCTTGAACCAGAAGTACTTTCTCTGCGCGTAACAAATCCAGCATCAGTTTTTCATCGTCCTGAATTGGATACACATTCGGATCCAGTTTCGGGAAGCAGTACATTGCACCTTCAGGCTTGACGCAAGATACCCCGGGGATCTCGTTCAGCATTTCCCAGGCAATGTTGCGCTGTTCATATAAACGCCCACCTGGACGAATCAGGTCGTTAATGGACTGATAACCGCCCAGCGCAGTCTGAATCGCATATTGTGCCTGATGATTGGCGCACAGGCGCATCGACGCCAGCATATCCAGACCTTCGATATAATCTGCTGCACGAGACTTGTCACCAGTGATTGCCATCCAGCCCGAACGGTAACCGGCAATACGATACGCTTTAGACAAGCCGTTAAATGATACGCAAAGTTGATTACCTGCCAAGGCAGCCACAGCAACATGCTCGATCCCATCGTAGACAATTTTGTCATAGATTTCGTCAGCAAATAAAATCAGGTCATATTTCTTGGCCAAGTCGACGATTTGTTGCAAGACATGACGTGGGTAAACCGAACCAGTCGGGTTATTCGGGTTAATAATCACAATGCCGCGGGTATTCGGCGTGATTTTGCTTTCCATGTCGGCAATATCTGGATACCAGTGATTTTCTTCATCACATTTATAGTGAATCGCTGTACCACCAGACAGATTCACTGCTGCCGTCCAGAGCGGATAATCTGGCATCGGAATCAGCATTTCATCGCCATCATCCAGAAGGCCTTGCATGGCCATTACGATCAGTTCCGATACCCCATTACCGACATAGACGTCATTGACGTGCATATCCAGAATACTTTTTTGCTGGTAATACTGGCAGATGGCCTTACGCGCCGGGAAAATCCCTTTGGAATCGGTATAGCCAATCGCATTTGGCAGGTTTAAAGCTACATCATTGATAATTTCTTGCGGCGCTTCAAAGCCGAATGGGGCAGGGTTACCAATATTTAATTTAATGATTTTATGGCCAGCTTCTTCCATCTCTATGGCCGCTCGTAACACAGGTCCGCGAATGTCGTAGCAAACATGATCAAGCTTGGATGATTTCTTGATTTCGCGAGGGGATTGGATAGTGTTCGGCATTTTGATGTTCTCGGATGGAGTGGAGGTCACTTTTGCATAACGATATAAATAACTTTTAAATGTCTCAGTTGTGACTAGATCGAGATGGTGATCATCGCGGAGTAGTGCAACAATTTTCTCATGCGTAAATCCAAGCTGTTGATACTGTTTGATCACAGGCAGCAGATTTTTAAAAATTACGCTCTTCTTTTGCGACATTTTTTAATCCTGAGAAAATTTAAAACTAAGGATATCACTAAATTTGCTCACATAGAATCATTTAATACATAAATTGCTTACTTATATATTTTGCATTTGCTTACTTTTTGCTTTTATGGGCATTATTATCTTTTGTAAAATATTGAATAAAGACTAGAATTTTTAAAATGAATCACGTAAATATAGGATTATCCTATTTTAAATAGCAAGATAAAAAGGTGCGTAAGCATGGGAAAACTCAATAAAACAGACCGTGAGTGGCAAAGAGAGTTATCACCTGAGGAGTTTCGCATTACCCGCGAGAAAGGCACAGAGCCGGCATTTACCGGAAAATACTGGAATACCAAGCAAGATGGAACCTATGTTTGCCGTTGCTGTGGCACCCCCCTGTTCTCATCAGAGACCAAGTATGACAGCGGCTGTGGCTGGCCAAGCTTCTACCGTCCTATCAGCAATTCAGTAGTAGAAGAATTACCTGATACTTCACATGGAATGGTCAGAACCGAAATTGTTTGTCATCATTGTGACGCACATTTAGGGCATGTTTTTCCTGATGGTCCGGAACCGACAGGCTTGCGTTATTGTGTTAACTCGGCTTCTCTAGATCTAGAAACACAAGAAAAAAATGATGAGGAAACCTATCCATGACTAACATTTATCAGTTTGAAGCTGAATTGTTAAATGGCAAAAGCAAGGCGCTTGCGGATTATGAAGGCAAGGTACTTTTGATTGTCAATACAGCGAGTAAGTGTGGTTTTACCCCCCAGTTTTCAGGATTGGAAAAACTCTACGAAAAATATAAAGATCAAGGTCTGGAAATTTTAGGCTTTCCATGTAACCAGTTTGGTGGTCAAGATCCTGGTTCTAATGAACAGATTGGTGAATTTTGTCAGAAAAATTACGGCGTATCTTTCCCGATGTTTTCCAAGGTGGACGTCAAAGGCCCTGAGGCACATGCTATTTTTCGCTATTTAACCAACAATTCCAAAGGTATTTTAGGCAATGGGATCAAATGGAATTTTACCAAGTTCCTGATCGGACGTGATGGCAAGGTATTGAACCGTTTTGCTCCGACCACCAAGCCTGAAGATCTTGAAGATGAAATTGCAAAAGTATTGTAATCATTAGCGTCATCTTCTCAGTATGAGATAAAAATAGAGCTCATCTGATTTCAATTTAAAAAACCCACTTTAAACCAGTGGGTTTTTTAGTTTTGATCAAAACTTAGAGAATGGCTTTCAGGCGTCGAATAACCTCTTCACATTGCGCCAGATCGGCTACGAGTGCCAGACGTACATGATGCTCACCCGGATTACCCTGTTCGGTATCGCGAGATAAATAGCGACCCGGAAGAACTTTAATATGTGCTTCTTCCATCAGGCGTTTGGCAAAGGCTTCATCGTTGTCAACTTTTAACCAGTAGTAGAAGCCGGCATCCGGTTTTTTGAGCGGCAATAAATGTCCGAGTTCCTGTTGAAATAAATCAAACTTGGCACGGTATTGCACCCGGTTTTCTTCCACATGCGCTTCATCATCCCAGGCAGCAATCGACGCCAGTTGATGTTGTACCGGCATCGCTGCACCGTGATAAGTACGATATTGCAAATAAGGTTTTAACAGGCTGGCATCACCAGCAACAAAACCTGAACGCATGCCCGGGAGGTTAGAACGTTTAGACAGTGAATGGAACACTACACAGTTTTTATAGTCATCCCGGCCGATTTCTGCACAAACTTCCAGTAAACCTACAGGTGCCTCATCAAACCACAGTTCCGAATAGCATTCGTCTGAAGCAATCACAAAGTTGTATTGATCCGACAGGGCAATCAGTTTTTTAAACTGTTCTTTGGATAATACTGCTCCGGTTGGATTGCCCGGGGTGCAAACAAATAGCAGTGCAGTTTTTTCCCAGACTTCTGCCGGAACAGCATCAAAATCACCAAGGTAATTGTTCTCCTCAGTACAGTTGATGAAATAAGGTTTGGCACCTGCGAGCAGTGTTGCACCTTCATAAATCTGGTAAAACGGATTCGGCATGACCACATAAGGTGCCTCTTCACGATTCACCAAAGCCTGTACAAACGAGAAAATCGCTTCACGCGTACCGGAAACAGGCAGGATATTGCTGTCTGCACTGATGCTATTTAGCTGAAAACGGCGCGTCAGCCATTGGGCGATACTTTCACGTAGCTCCGGCAAGCCTTTGCTGTTTGGATACGTCGACAAATGCTTGAAATTATCAATAATGGCTTGTTTCACAAACTCCGGTGCAGGATGCTTTGGTTCGCCAATCGACAGGGGAATTAATGGCATATTAGCAGGCTGGATATCCGCAAAAAGCTGATTTAACTTTTCAAACGGATAAGGATGCAGTAGAGACAAGCTAGAGTTCATGAATGTGTTACCGAGCAAAATGTTAGTGTTGGCCGCTGACCTGATGTGAAGCCTCATCCAGGGCAGCTTTGAGCGCAGCTGCAAATTCCTGAGACTCCGTTGGGGTCATTGGTATACCATTCTTTTTGGTGACAAAGAATATATCTTCGGCACGTTCGCCAAGTGTGGCAATTTTGGCAGAGTGGATATCCAGGCCTTGCATCATAAATAAACCACCGATTTTGGCAAGTAAACCAGGGTGATCGAGGGTGGCAATTTCAACCATATTTTGATTCAAGGCAGGATTGATACTGATATCGACTGTATTTTCAATATCAAAATGACGTAATTGACGTGGGATTCGGCGCTGCATCAAGCCCGGATATTCATCTGAATGACTTAAGGCATCTTTTAGGGCTTCAATGACTGTGGCTTCGCGTTCCGGATCGGTCAATAAGGTACCAAAACGGTCGAGTACCACATAGGTATCCAGACTGAAGGCTTTGGTGGCAGTAATAATTCGAGCATCTTGTACATCCAGATTCATACGATCCAGAATAGCTACCGTGGTGGCAAACAGGTTGGGTTGATCCTGCGTATAAATAAAGATCTGTACCGCATCCTGGGCGTAATTACGATGTGCCCGCATCAGCACCAGCGGGGCAGGATTGTCGCCGTGCTGTAAAATGGCACGGGTATGCCAGGCAATTTCATCTGCTGTTTCTTTGAGGAAATAGTCATCACCAAGTTCCTGCCAGACTTTTTCGACCTCATCCAGTGAGAAGTCCTGAACCAGAAGTTCACTGGCTGCAAATTTGGTATCTTCAATCAGCATTTGATAATCAACCGGACGGCCCAGACCAGAACGGATTACGTCACGTGCCTGAGTATATAGTTGACGCATTAACGAGGCGCGCCAGGTATTCCACAGCTTCGGATTGGTGGCATTAATATCGGCTACCGTCAGGGTGTATAAATAATCCAGATGCTCCATGTCGCCCATTTTTTCGGCGAACTCCTTGACCACATCCGGATCGGAAATATCTTTTTTCTGGGCGGTGACAGACATTACCAGATGATTCTGGATCAGCCAGGCCACCAGGTTACTTTCGCGTTCGGTAAAGCCGTGACTACGGCAGAACTTGATCGCATCGCTGGCGCCGAGTTCACTGTGATCACCACCGCGACCTTTGGCAATATCATGAAAAATTGCTGCCAGATAAACGATGTCACGACGGGTCAGACGCTGGAATACTGAACTGACCACCGTGAATTCTTTGGCAAATTCAGGTTCTTTAAAGCGGTTTAAATTGCGTAGTAACAATAAAGTATGCGCATCGACCGTATAGATGTGGAACAGATCGTATTGCATCAGTCCCATAATCTGACCAAAGGCTGGAATATAATTTCCGAGCACACCGTAACGCTTCATGGCGACCATGGTGTCGTACAGCCGATGCGGTGAGCGGATAATTGCCATGAACAGCGCCTGATGCACCGGATTATCACGAAAATCATGATCAATGCGTTTTCCAGCCAAGGTTAGCAGGCGTAAGGTACGCGCACGTATGCCTTCGATCTCGGGACGGTTGGCCAACAGATAGAAAATTTCCAGAATTGCGCTGGGGTTTTCCGAGAAAATCTTGTGATGCTGGACAGCCAGTTTGCCATCGACCAGTTTGAAATTTTCATTAATTTCTTCAATCTGGCGTTCATATTGCGGCAAACGCGGGGTAATCACCGATTCGTTGAAATAAGCCAGCAACATTTCGTTCAGTGTCGACACCTGCTGTGCAGTGCGATAATAACGCTTCATGAACTGTTCGATAGGATAATTTGGGTGATGGCCTTCTTCACGCACATAGCCGAACTTGGCTGCAATATCACGCTGATAATCAAATAATAAGCGGTTTTCATCGCGCTTGGTCAAGCGGTGCAGATGATGGCGGATTTCCCAGAGGAAACTTTCGGCTTCCTCAAGTACACCGAGTTCAAATTCTGAAATAAAACCGAGATGTACCAGATCATAAATCCGGTTGACGCGAAAATGCCGTTTGGCAATCCAGCCAATCTGGTTAATGTCACGGATACCACCTGGCGCATTTTTAATATCCGGTTCCAGATTGCTTTCAGTATTGTTGTGCTGAGCATAACGCTTGTGCTGCTCATCCATCTTGGCATCAAAAAAGGTTTTGTCGGTCCATGTACGTGACACGATGCGACGTGGCCATTTGCATAGATTTTCATTGCCAGTAATCAGGCGTGCTTCGATGAGGGTGGTAGCTACACTCAAATCACTACTGGCCTGATTGACACATTCATTGATGGTACGGACACTGATGCCTGGTTTGAAATTCCCAACATCCCATAGCGATGAAATAAATATAGAAATCAGCTGTTCCTGTTCTGGGCTAATCTCATCTTCTGACAAGATCATGATATCGACATCAGAATAAGGCAGCATTTCACGGCGGCCATAGCCCCCGACAGCAAACAGAGCCAAATCAGTTTGATCCAGTTCGGCATGCTGCCAAAGAAACTGCAGGGCTTCATCGATCAGGTTGGAGCGTGCCAGAATAATATCTCGAATCGACTGCCCATTTTCAAAACTTTCCTGAAGCTGATTTTCGACATCACTGCGCCATTGATTGATGGCTTTAATGTCATGGTTGCTTTTAGCGTAATTCAGCAGTGGATGGGTGTTGATCATGTACAGTCGTCCGTTGGTATTTCAGTTTAGTTCTGGTTGACACTAACCTGGCTTGCTGCCTGTAGTGCCAGTTCACGTGCCTGTTCGATAGTTTCTGCACGTGCAGTGGCGACACCCATGCGGCGACGTTTAAAGCCTTCCGGTTTGCCAAACAGGCGCAAATCAGTGTTGCCGTCTGCTAAAGCAAGATCCAGGCCAGAAAAGGAAAGATTGCGTCCATCGACTCCGGCATAAATCACCGCGCTGGCAGCTGTACTATGTCGTGCAGTATTCACCGGCAAGCCTAAGATAGCACGTGCATGCAGTTCAAATTCACTTTGGAATTGTGAAGCTAAAGTCACCAGTCCGGTATCGTGCGGACGAGGGGAAACCTCACTAAACCATACCTTGTCACCTTTTACAAAGAGTTCCACACCAAAGATTCCGCAACCACCGAGTGCTGCAGTAACCTTGTTGGCAATACGTTTGGACTCTTCCAGCGCGGCCGGAGTCATCGGCTGAGGTTGCCAGCTTTCCACATAGTCGCCCGAGTCCTGACGATGTCCGATTGGATCGCAGTAAGACGTTTCGATTTCGCCAGTTGCCGGATTTTTGGCACGAACAGTCAATAAGGTAATTTCAAAATCAAAGTCAATCTGTGATTCTACAATGACGGTGCCCTGATTGACCCGACCTCCAGTTTGTGCATATTCCCAAGCCGCATCGACTTCATCAAAGCAGGTGACACGAGACTGGCCTTTACCTGAAGATGACATCACTGGTTTCACAAAATTTGGATAGCCGACATCGTCGCAGGCTGCACGGAAAGACTCTAGACTGTCGGCAAACCGGTAATCTGAAGTGGGCAGACCAAGTTCTTCTGCAGCCAGACGACGAATGCCTTCACGGTTCATGGTCAGATTAACGGCTTTGGCAGAAGGAATGACCGTAGCAATGTTCTGGGCTTCAATCTCAAGCAGAACTTCGGTTGCAATGGCTTCAATTTCAGGCACGATTAAATGTGGCTGGATTTGATTGATGAGTTGTTTAAGTTCTACAGCATCTGCCATATTCAAGGTATAGGAATAATGCGCAACCTGCATGGCAGGGGCATGATCATAACGGTCAGCAGCATGAACTTCGACTCCAAGACGTTGCAGGGAAATCACCACTTCCTTGCCCAGTTCACCAGAACCCAATAATAGAACTTTGTAGGCAGAAGATTGAAGTGGAGTACCAATAGTCACGCTCATGTGTGTCATCCATGCTTGATTTTATGGACTTTTAGCATAGCAGAACTGAGCCGGCAGTTAAGCCAAGATTCATATAAAATTGTGATATTACCTAACAATTTTATTTATAAAGTTTTCTAATATTATCCGGGCTTGAAATTGAGGTATTGGTGAGTGACTCAACTGGTTTTGCTAAAGGATAAATCCGGCTTGGTGGATTTAACTTTTCCATGTCCACAAGATGCGCTGGACTTAGAGCGAATAGATGTAGTAGTTTTCGAGTTTGTGCTCGTCTATAAGAATAAAATGCCAACATCGGTAATCCGACCAAAATCGATGCTAACAATAAACCCCAGAAGCTAAAGAGAGTTGCCTCCTGCACGGCACGTTCAAAACTTGTGCTAACCAGAAAGAAAAAGCCCGTCAGCAAAATCAGGGAAAGAGCTATAATTTTGATTAAATTAGGAATGATCCGATGCATCCAGCTCCAGCGACTAAAAATGATGGTGCTGGGATGTAAATGTAAAACTTGCTGAGTGTGATTCAACATGGCTATGATTTTATTCTGGCCATTTTTCTGTATATAAACCATACGGACTTGATCCGCTGGCTGCACATGTACTTCCACAAAATGTCCGGTAAAGTTTTGAGCATTGATAAAACATTTAAAATACTGTCCCAGTACTTCATGTCGATGGAATAAGGTTAACATTTCATCGCGCCGATGATGAATAAAGATTTTTCCTTCAATCATCTGTTTGACTTCAAACATGCGCATCCTTCCTTGTTTTTATTGTTATATAAAAAAAGACCTATACTATGAGTTTAGCATAAGCCTTTGTCTTGATTGATTAATCATTTAAACCTTAAAAAGGCATAGGTACATAGGTATACACCAGACCATAGGTCAGCGCTGCAGTCAGGGTCGCCATAACGATCCGTTTAAACTTGAAGTACAAAGCAATAAGCACAATAAAGCCGACCAGCATCGCAAAACTTTTATTCGGTGTTTCTAATAAAGGCGGCAGGGTGGCAACCACCAACATGGAGCTGATCGCAGCAATACCGATTGAGCCCAAAGCAATTTTTAGCCACAATGCTCCACGTTTTTGCGAACCTTGCTGAAATTTCTGAATCACAAAAAAAGGTCCGAAACGGGAAGCGAAATTGGCAATGCCGACTATAATTCCCACCAGAATAATCTCTAGATTCATGCTTGATCTCCTGCGTGTTCAGGGTCTGGCTGTTTCAGAATATAGTGCTTGAACAGGCCGGCAAAAATACCCGAACTAATCCCGATAAAAATCGCGGCAGACAAGTCGATAAAGTAACAGGCAATCGCAGACACCAGAATTGTGACGGCTACTACAAAAGTATGTTTCTTTTCAAAGGCTGCCAACAAGAAACTCAGGAATAGTGCAGGTAACAGGAAGTCTAGTGCAGCCTGCAAGAACTGTGGCAAGTTGCTGACCTGATCGGCAAACAATCCACCGAGGAAAGATCCGAGAGCCCAGGACATCCAGCTAAACAGGCTTAAACCCAGCATCCATGATTCCGACCACTCTTGACGCCGTTGCGAGAGCTTGATCATGCCAGAGGCAAAGACTTCATCGGTCAGACCCCAAGACCAGATTGCTGTTTTCTTTAAATTGAGCCGGTCTTGAATCAGGTTTTGCAGCGCCGGACCATAGAGCAGATGGCGAATATCTAAAGCTATTACCGTTAATGCCGTCATCCAGATAGATGTTCCACTGCCTAAAAGAGCGACCACCAAAAACTGGCTGGCACCTGCATACATTGAGCAGGACAGGAACAAGGCTTCCCAGGCGGTAAAGCCAAACTGGGTGGCTGAAACACCAAACGCAAACGACACCGGTAAATAAGTGAAGATAATTGCTTGGCTATCTTTTGCACCTTGCCAGAAGCCAGCAGGTTGGGTAGCGAGTTGATTCGGTTCAGACACGACACACCTTGAAGAAGAGTGGAACGATGGGTCAAATGGAGATTGTGTATTCTACGTGAATTTAATAGCATAGGCCGAAATGTTTAAATTGGCGAGCCTGATATGTGGATGTTCAAGACACGCGCAATGCTGACTGCTGCTTTAGTAGGCACGGCAATGTTATTACAAGCGTGTGGGAATGACAGTCAATCGACTGATAAGCCAGAAATTAAACCGGCACCTAAACTGAGCAATGATGCGACGACTTATGCCAAGGCTGCCTGGCAGCTGATCAATGAAGTGGACCCACTGGTTTATGATAAAGAAGTGGATCAACTGGAAAGTCAGGTACGTCAACCGGTACGTAAACTGAGTACAGAGTGGCGTATTAATGTCAAAATGACAGATTCGGTGACTGAAGGGAAATATGCCCTGTGCCGTAAGGCCTTGACCAGTCTCGATATCTGGGCGCGCACTATCATCGAAAATGGTAATGGCCTGTCACAAAAACAGGCAGATTATGAACGGGATAAATTGCAATGCCAGAATGCGATTGCCAATCCTGCACTGGGAAATACTGATCCTAAACAGAAGGGTACAGCGATTGCCAATATGCAATAAATCCCTATTTGTTCAAATTTGCCCAAAAAAGCCAGTCATTCAGCCTGGCTTTTTAGCAAAATAAACTCTAAAAATAGGGCATCCACACTTGTTCTAATAAAAGCCGAATACATCACAGATCAGGAGTGTGCTGCCAATCATGTATTGTATCAGCGTGCGTGTAAACATGGCCGATCTCCTCAAAGATTTAAAGTATGTTCAACGCTTTCAGATAACGATAATTTACTGCTTCTCATTTTGTGCCTGCTGTACCTGCATGGATATTATTGATAGAAGTTTGATGAGGCTTACTTATAATAAATAATAAATTGCCATGGTCTTGCTATTGATATGAAGTTCTAGCACATTTATAGGCATCATAAGGCAATGCAGGCGGGAGATAGCTCATCGTCAGGTTTCTTTGCGTAAAATAAAGCTGGGTTAATTTTCATAAGATTTAAGATACGCTTTAATTAAACCTTTATATATGCGAATAATTATTATTGTTAATGCGTGTTGATATTGTGCGCTGACAGCAAGGTGGTTATATGTATGTCCCCTCTTTTAAAAGCAATAAAAAAGCCCCAAGAAAGGGCTTTTTTAAACAGTAAATACTTAAACGTTAAAACGGAAGTGTAAAACGTCACCATCCTGAACGATGTAAGTTTTACCTTCTAGACGCCATTTACCGGCTTCTTTCGCTCCAGCTTCGCCGTTGTACTGCACGAAATCATCATAAGCGATACATTCTGCACGGATAAAGCCTTTTTCAAAGTCGGTATGAATCACACCAGCTGCCTGTGGTGCAGTTGCGCCAACTTTCACGGTCCAGGCGCGAACTTCTTGCACGCCAGCGGTGAAATAAGTTTGTAGGCCAAGCAGTGAATAACCTGCACGAATGACCACGTTTAAACCCGGCTCTTCCATACCCATCGCTTCCAGGAATTCAGCACGGTCTTCATCTTCAAGCAATGAAATTTCAGCTTCAATCTGGTTGCAAAGTGGAACTACAATCGCATTTTCTTCAGCAGCTAATTTTCTTACTGCATCTAAATGCGGGTTGTTTTCAAAACCGTCTTCAGCAACATTGGCAATATACATGGTTGGTTTAAGCGTCATTAAACCAAAACCACGTACCAGCTTGCGTTCGTCATCATCCAAATTCGCTGCGCGTGCCGGTTTACCTTCATTCAGTAAAGGCAGGATCTTTTCCAGCACTGCTTTAGTGGCAATCGCTTCTTTGTCGCCACCTTTGGCAGATTTGGTTAAACGGGTAACAGCTTTCTCAACAGTGTCCAGATCTGCAAGCGCAAGTTCGGTATTGATCGTTGCGATGTCATCTAGTGGATCAATACGACCATTCACATGAATGACGTTTTCATCTTCAAAACAGCGCACAACATGAGCAATCGCATCAGTTTCGCGAATATTTGCCAGGAACTGGTTGCCTAAGCCTTCGCCTTTAGATGCGCCTGCGACCAGACCAGCAATATCTACAAATTCCATAGTAGTTGGAATAATACGTTGCGGTTTAACAATTTCTGCCAATTTGTCTAAACGTGGATCAGGAACAGGCACAATCCCGGTGTTTGGTTCGATCGTACAGAAAGGGAAGTTTTCTGCAGCAATAGCAGCTTTGGTTAAGGCATTGAAAAGTGTAGATTTACCAACGTTCGGCAAGCCGACAATACCGCAATTAAAACCCATGAAATAACTCACAAAAGCGTTATATAAAAATTGCCCCCGATTTTACATGAAAGCACGGCTAAAGTCAGGTCATGCGCTTGCGGTTTATTGCAATCAAATACTTCTGGCTGCCTGATATGGGCTGTCAGGCTTAGCAGAATTTGTCATGAGTCCGTTAAATATGGAGATATAATCACCCAGTATTTTACTTTTGAATAAAAATCACATTGTTTTTCTAAAATTGAGTGACTAAAGTATCTGAATAAAACAGTGGCTTACATATGCCCTAATCCAATAATCATAAACATGGAGTATACATGCGAACTTTATACCAGTTTCCGTTATCTCACTTTTGCGAAAAAGCACGTTGGATGCTGGACCATAAAGAGCTGAATTATGTTGCTCACAATCTGATTCCCGGAGTACATCGCGCTTTTGCCCGCTTGAAAACCGGTCAGAATCGTCTGCCTATTTTGCGCGATCAGGACCGCTGGGTCGCAGATTCCACCCAGATTGCTTTATATCTGGATGATACTTATCCAGAGCACCGCTTATTGTATGCAGAAGGACATTTTCGAAATAAAGCTTTAGAAATTAATGAAATTACGCTGGAATTAGGCCGTCATGTCCGCCGCTGGATGCTCTCTCAAGCGCTGACTTCTGATCATGAGTCTCTGGATATCTTAATTGGGGAGCAGGGCTATCTGCGCCAGTTTGAAAAATTTTCCAAACCTTTATTGAAAGCAATGGTCGCCAAGGGTTATGCCTTGAATGAAGAAACCGTAGCAGAATCCAAACAGCATATTGAGGTGGCTGTACAGCAACTGAACCAGATGCTGGTCAGTCAAGGTGGGCACTATTTTGTCGGAAATCGTTTAGGTCTGGCAGATATTGCGGTTTGTTCCATGTTGGCACCGCTTTTGGCGATTCCAGGTACACCGTGGGAAAAGGAGAATTTTGAAAGCTTGTCTGAAGAATATCGTGACTATCAGCAGTACTTGAATCAGCTGCCACTAGGTGAATATATTTGCCGTACTTACCGAGCTGAACGTAATGCACGGGTAGACTGGCGTGGTGTATAGGTTTAATGCTACTTTCAAAATTAAAAAATGCGCATGAAATGTGCTTTTTAAGGCGATGATTAATTGAAAGGATTATTCTGAGAAAATTTCTCAGGAAGCAAACAGAATTAAAGCCAGATAAGATTTACCCAGTCAAAGTCATTTAAAATAGTGAAAATCCCTTCGATCATGCTCGCATATCCAGATTGCCACAGATAGCAAAACCACGCATGATTTTTCACCTGCCCATCCGCCAACTCAATCGATAATAGCCACATTGACAATAACCACCGAAATTATAATTATCGATTGTATTGATAATCTTAAATCGCTGAAAAATTTAGATGATTATCTATTTTAAGCCTCTTTGTGTGAATCTATTTTCATATGCTTGAAAGATGCCAGTTGAGTCAGGCGAATGATAGTAGGATCTGCGAAGCTATTATAATAGCGTCTACAATTTGAAAAATATTTTCAGAATATTAAATTTTTGTGAAAAATAAATAATTGTTGTATAACAGAGAAAGTGCAAAAATTTCTGCATTTACTGTTTATTGATATATAGAGTACAAAAATGGAACTGGATCGTTTCGATAAACATATTCTGGAAATATTGACGCATGAAGATGTCAATTTGAATGAGCTGTCCGAGCGGGTAAATTTATCTGTCAGTTCGGTGCATCGCAGGATCAAACACTTAATAGATCATAATATTATTAGTGGCTTAAAGCGTGAAATCAATTACCAGAAATTGGGTTTCAGCCTGCATGTACTGTTACAGGTATCTTTAAGCAAACATGATAGCGACACTTTTGCCAAATTTCTGGAAGAGCTGGAAAGTATTCCTGAAGTGATTAATGCCTTTTTGGTCACTGGTCAGTCGGCAGATTTTATTGTCGAAGTGGTGGCACGTGATATGGAAAATTATAGTGAAATCCTGCTCAAACGGATTGGGAAAATTGAACATGTGGTTGCGCTGCATTCGAGCTTTGTCATTAAAGAATATAATGTTTTTAACTGTAGCGGATTACTCAATAAGGTTTAATCCCAGATGAGCATGGCAGATAGCAATAAAAAACGCACCCAGGGGTGCGTTTTTTGAATCAGTGATAGTTAAGCATCCAGTTCTGCTAAAACGGCATCTGAGAATTCAACGTTGGTATATACGTTCTGGACATCATCCAAGTCTTCAAGCATATCAATCATTTTCATGATTTTTTTCGCTTGATCGATGTCTGTGATTTCTGCTTTGGTTGAAGGGCTCATCACCACTTCAGCGTTATCGGATTTTAAACCTGCAGCAGTTAGAGCATCTTGAACATCACCGAAAGCTTCAGGTGTGGTAATGACCAGAATTTCATCTTCAGTGACTTCAATATCTTCAGCACCTGCTTCTAATGCCACTTCCATGATTTGATCTTCCAAAGACACATCTTCAAAAGTGATCTCGCCACGTTTAGTGAACAGGAAGGCAACCGAGCCGTTGGTGCCTAGGTTACCGTCAGTTTTAGAGAAGCAATGACGTACGTCAGGTACGGTACGGTTCAAGTTGTCAGTCATGGTTTCAACAATAACCGCAACACCACCTACACCATAACCTTCGTAGGTCACTTCTTTCAGGTCGTCGTTATCTTCGCCACCAGCACCACGTTGAATGGCACGGTTGATCACGTCACGTGTCATATTCACTGATAATGCTTTTTCAACCACAGCACGTAGACGAGGGTTGCTTGCAGTATCTGGACCACCAAGCTTTGCAGCAGTGGTTAATTCACGAATGTATTTGGTAAAAACTTTACCACGACTCGCATCTTGTTTTGCTTTGCGATGCTTAATATTGGCCCACTTGGAATGACCCGCCATGCGAACTATGCTCCTTGTAGATTGGCTGTATGCCTATCAGAATGCCGAAATTCTACCATAAGCGTTTTTTTAAAAAAAAGTGCCTGGATTTGAGATTTCAGGATAAAAACAAAAAAAGTGCAATATTGAGAAAAAATAGAAAGAGGATAGGGAAATTTATAATTCTTTTTGTACATTTATATAGACAGATGGCCAAGGCATAAACAGCAAAATTGCTGTTTATGCCCGTACTTTTCTTTTAAAAAGCTTATTCAGGAATAACGATATCCAGACCAACTTTGTCTTTATAAAGTTGCTTGATCAAAGCCAGGTCATGCGCAAGGTCTGTTGGATAGATCTTGCCCAGAATGCCACCTTGCTTAGTTTTGGAGTTGGCATATAACAGCACGATCGGTACATTGGCAGCCTTGGCAATATGCCAGAAACCGGTGCGAATCGGTTTGCGCGCTTCACCCTGTTTGGCCCGTGTTGCTTCTGGTGCAATCACCAGATTAAACTTTTCATTGTTCTGAAAATGTTCCACCATCTGGGTCACGATATCTTTATTGGCCTTGCGGTCAACTGGAATACCCCCTACAGCTTTTAATAGCGGTTTGAATGGACCTTTAAATAATTCTTTTTTAATTAGGGTGTGAATTTTGAGGTCATAAATCTGGAACAGTGCAATTGACAATACCGCATCCATCATTGAAGTGTGTTCAAATCCAATAATGACCTGTTTGTCTTCAAGCACATCTGGTTCGACATGATATTGCCAACCTGCAAGTTTAAATGCAGATTCGCCAAGGAATTTATTTAGCATAAGTACAGAGAAGTAAAAACCGTATGAAGAGAACTGCATAATTTCATCTTGTTCGATGATACAGTCAATAGGCTTTCCAATAAAATCGGTGAATAATGTAAAAATCTATGATTTATTCATTTTTTTTAAATTAAAAATTAAGAGTTAAAATATATAAGAAAAATCACACTAATATTTTATGAGTATTACTGAATATAAAAAAAGTCTTAAAATGGTGAAAAAATGACTATTCAGAACACATTTTAATTATTAGACTTTTGTCGAAGAAGAGACCCTATACAGGTCTTTTCTATTTTCGTATTCTTTCTACGCTGAGATTGAAAAGTATGACTTACATTGCAGCCTTTATAGTGTCTATGCTGATTTTGGCACTCATAATTGTATGGTCTTTAATCGAAATCAAACAGGATTTGCGTAAAGACGAAGAAATGAAGTCTGAATTCTAGTGCTTTCCTCTATTTCGGCTAAATGCTTTTTTCTCTAAATCTCTGTTCATCTAATAAAGAATTTTGATACCTTATAGATATACTAAGACGTTAAATCTATCAATTTAAGGATGAGATTGATAAGATGAGGTTGAAATTCAGAGGTTCATTTGTTTTGAATTGCCTGTTATTTTCTCAAGCCTGAGAAGGCTCTTATACTGAAGTCTTAAATAGCCGATATTCTGGTTTAGACATCTCACTCATAATTGCTGCCTAAATGTTCAAGTGGTCATAAAATTACTTGTCTTTCCAAAAAATCTTAGCTAGTATTCATGACGCCTGAACTTATTGATAAATAAAGTTTTCAGCATTTAGGGCCTATAGCTCAGTTGGTTAGAGCAGCGGACTCATAATCCGTTGGTCGACAGTTCAAGTCTGTCTGGGCCCACCAAATATATCAAGCACTTAAGAGCGATTCTCTTAAGTGCTTTTTTAATTCTAAAAATCCATGTAAGCAATAAAAATAAATGGTAATCGCATGTTTGGTATTGAAAGGTCAACATCTGAAAAGAAACCAAAATGGAAATCACTAGAGTTTTATAAGGACAATCGTAAGCGTCCGCTGAGCCCCACTTTTTCTAACTCATTAATACCGCGATAGTGTCCACTAAAATTTAAGTGGACACCTATTTATGGATTTAAAGACAGTTATAGACACTGCACCAACGCTAAAAAAGCCCCGTCGAACCTTCACGGCTGATCTCAAGCAGAAATTTGCCGAACCGATGACCATTAGCCGTTATTTACCCAAACCGATCTGGCAGAAGTATGTGGCCACTGTCTTGAATATTGAAAATGCAGAGCAGGTCGGCCTACAGGAGCTGGAACGCTTTATCCAGATGGTGCCTGGCCAGCAGATTAGCCCGGCACACGATCAAGGGGTGCACTACCATTTAAATATGCCGATGGTCCGCCATGACACTCTTAAGGGTATTCCAGCCTTTGCCAATACCTTACTCGGGCCTTCTTATAATTATGAAAAACCCCGTTTTTATTTTGCTGATGGTTCAGAGATCAGTTCAGACTTGCTTGCAGAACTGGCAGAGCGTTGTGAAGCCTGGACCTCAGAAATTGACTGGCAGGGTGGTGATCTGGTGAGCATTGATAACAAACGCTTTATGCATGGCCGACGTGAAATCTTGGTGCCACTTGAGCAGCGCAAGTTATACATTTGTATGGGATTGGGCCTGAATCCTGATTTTTAAGCAAAGCAGAAAAAGACATCTAAAAAATTCAACCATAAGAGAAGTGATCTATGTCCAATTTAACAGCAGTTCTTCTAGGTGCGACCGGTGGCATTGGTCAGGCCATTGCCGATATTCTTGGAAAAAATGGCCTGAATCTGGTTCTGGTCGGACGTAATGAACAGACTTTGCGAAAATTAGGTGAAAAACTGGCACAGCGTTATCCGGATATACAACTGCAAGGGATCTGCTGTGACCTGGCCGAGCAGCACAGCCGTAACGAATTACTGGGTGCGCTGGCCGAACTGAATACCCCCATTCACTATTACATCAATAATGCCGGTATCAATGATTTCAGTCTGTTCTCACAGCAAGCACAGGAAATGATGGAGCAGATGATGCTGATTAATGTGGTCTATCCCTTGCAACTGGTGCAGGGCATTATTCCACTAATGTCAAAAAATCAGTCAAGCCAGATCATTCATATTGGCTCTACCTTTGGCAGCATTGGCTATCCGGGTTATGTCAGTTATTGTGCCAGTAAATTCGCCTTGCGCGGTGCTACCGAAGCCTTGGCACGTGAGTATGCTAAGACCTCAATTCAATTCCGTTATTTTTCACCAAGGGCAACGATCACGGAGATGAATGATGCAAATGTCACAGAAATGAATCAGGCACTGGGAACTAAAATGGATGATCCTGATTTTGTCGCACAAGAGTTTTATCGTTTTTTAGAGACAGACTGTCAGTCCTATCAGGTGGGTTATCCTGAAAAAATCTTTGTGAAGGTAAATCAGTTTTTACCCCATATCGTTTCCGGGTCAATTGAAAAAGATCTGGATACTATTTATAGATATGCGAACCGAGATCCAGCAGCCTACCACACTGAATAGTAGAAGATGAATGTAATGACTGATCAGCGCTAGGTCAATAAACAGTTGTTTTATTCTTTACAGATATCGCTGTAACCGATATGTTCTGGAGCTTTTGTATCTGTTAACACGAAAATTTTTTCTTTTTAGAGAAACCTGCGGCAGCGGTGGCACAGGGTATTTTGCTGTAATAAATAATATTTTAATTTTGAAAAAGAAAGTTTTCAGGCTAAAAGTATTTTCATGCTTTTTTGAAAAGCAATAATTTTGATTTCAAAAAATCTCTATGGCTTGCAGTCATATTGTATTTTTAATATGGAACTATAGATGAATATTTTATTGATCGCAGGCTGGGGATTAGGAACAACAGTCCTGGAAGAATTTTCTGAAAAACTCAGGCCAGATCATACAGTCGCAATCTCTGATATTTTTGACCCATTTGATGCAGCGACCCTGCAGGAAAAGATAAAGCTCGCACAAGATTATGATGTACTCATAGGCTGGTCTTTAGGGGGACAATTGGCCATATATTTGGCTAATGAAATCTATCAGCAGACAGGGGTAGCAAAGCCTGTGATTGCCTGTATGTCTAATCCCTGTTTTGTGGTTAATACACATTGGCAACAGGCAATGCCTGAAGCTGATTTTGAAAAATTTTCTCAGGCGGCCCGACTGGACATGCTAACGACATTGAAACGTTTTAGTCATCTTGTCTGTATGGGGGCGAAGGATGCACGGCAACGGGTAAAATATTTACAATCCAAACTGTCTTTAATTGATTTAAATCATCAAGAAAAGCATCTTTATCTTTTGAAACAATTAGATTTGGTAGAGATCTTAAAAACCTGTTCAACGAAGATACTGTTTATATTTTCAAACCAAGATTCACTGGTTCCTTGCCAAGTTTCCCTAGAATCTGTCTTTTATCAACAAAGTTTAATCAAAGTTAAAGAAATCGAGGCTGCACATGATGCAATCCTGTTCGATACAGAATTAGTACTAACACCTATTCTGGTTTTTCTAGATGATTTACCAGTTACTTCAGCAAGATAAAGAATTCAGTCATTTGCATTTTTAACTGAGCAGGCTAAGATCGATATTTCCACAATTTTTCAGGATGAATTTTGTGTTTGACGCTTTTGATCAAGAGCATATTTGGCATCCCTATACCTCAATGACTGCACCCTTGCCATGTTATCCGGTCGCTAGCGCCAGCGGTGCCCAGATCTATCTGCAAGATGGCACGGCGCTGATTGATGGTATGTCCTCCTGGTGGTGTACGATTCATGGCTACAGTCATCCTGAGCTGAATCAGGCCGCCATTGAGCAGCTTAATAAGATGTCACATGTGATGTTTGGCGGATTGACCCATCAGCCTGCCATTGAACTTGCGAAAATCCTGCTGGAGATCACGACATCTGAGCTTGATAAAGTCTTTTTTGCTGATTCCGGTTCAGTTGCTGTAGAAGTTGCCTTGAAAATGGCGGTGCAATACTGGCATGCCCAAGGTCAACCGGAAAAAAGTAATTTTGTCACGACACGTTCGGGCTACCATGGTGATACATGGAACGCGATGTCAGTTTGCGATCCCGTCACGGGTATGCATCAAATCTTCGGTTCAAGCCTGCCTAATCGATATTTTGTTCC
Organism: Acinetobacter sp. 197; assembly: GCF_048148385.1. NCBI lineage: Bacteria > Pseudomonadati > Pseudomonadota > Gammaproteobacteria > Moraxellales > Moraxellaceae > Acinetobacter > Acinetobacter sp. 197. The sequence goes on along the minus strand of NZ_JAYWZK010000013.1, from coordinate 20,261 downwards.
TGCACCTGAAAGTAGTTTCAATGGCGAATGGCAGGAGCAGGATATCCAGCCACTGGAACAGTTACTGGCAGAAAAACACAGACAAATCGCTGCCCTGATTATTGAGCCGATCGTTCAGGGTGCGGGGGGGATGCGTTTTTATCATCCTGAATACTTACGTCAAGCCAAAGCTTTGTGTAAGCAATACGATGTACTCCTGATTCTGGATGAGATTGCGACAGGTTTTGGACGCACTGGTAAGTTATTTGCCTATGAGCATGCCGATATCATCCCTGACATACTTTGTTTAGGTAAAGCCCTGACCAGTGGCTATATGACATTATCTGCTACGCTCACCACCAGGCAGGTTGCAGAGACCATTTCTCGGGGTGAAGCGGGCGTTTTTATGCATGGCCCGACCTTTATGGCCAATCCGTTGGCGTGTGCAGTTGCAGTAAAAAGTATCCAGCTTTTACTGGCACAGGACTGGCAAGCCAATATCCAGTGTATTGAACAGCAATTAAGTACTTTGTATGTTTTAGAGGGGCATCCTGTAGTCAAAGATGTGCGGGTGCTTGGGGCAATTGGAGTGGTTGAGCTGCATCAGGCAGTTAATCTGGCTGAATTCCAGGCAGAATGTGTTCGTCGTGGTGTATGGATTCGTCCATTTGGCAGACTGGTGTATGTCATGCCGCCTTTTATTATTTCTACAGCCGAATTGCAGACATTGCTGGAACATATGATCGCTATGATTCAGCATCTGGAGCTTGCAGCATGAATCACCTCGAACATTTTGCACAGCAACTTGATGTATTAAAGCAACAAGGGCAGTACCGCGAGTTTAAATCCAACATTACCAGTGCTGCCCATTTTGAACTCAACGGCAAAACCATGTTGAACCTGGCATCGAATGATTATCTGGGTCTTGCCAGCCAAGTGGATTTACGGGAAGCATTTTTTGATATGACTCCTGTTTCTGAGCGGCAGATGAGTGCCAGTTCCTCCCGGTTGCTGACTGGAAATTTTCCCGCTTATGAACAGCTTGAACATGACATGTCGCAAGTCTTTGGCCGTGCGGTACTGCTGTTTAATAGCGGCTATCATATGAATATCGGGATTTTACCTGCGCTTGCGGACAGTAAGACCCAAATCATTGCTGATAAACTGGTTCATGCCAGTATGATTGATGGTATCCGTTTATCTAAAGCGAATTATGTGCGATATCGGCATAATGATTTAGATCACTTGGCACAACTTTTATTGAAATATCATTCAGATGAGTCAATTGAACGTATCATTGTCGTCACAGAATCCATTTTTAGTATGGATGGGGATGAAACCGATTTAACTGCTTTGGTGGCGCTAAAGAAACAGCATCCTAAAGTCATGCTGTATGTTGATGAGGCGCATGCGATAGGCGTACGCGGTTTACGTGGACTGGGCTGTGCCGAACAATATAATGTGATAGGAGATATCGATTTCCTGGTAGGTACCTTTGGTAAAGCGCTTGCTTCGGTTGGCGGCTATTTGGTCTGCGAACCGGTAATCCGGGAATATCTGATTAATTCAATGCGCCCGCTCATTTTCAGTACGGCCCAACCTCCCATCTGTATGGCCTGGACAAATTTTATCTTTCAGCATCAACAGGGCTTAAACGCAGAACGCCAAGCATTAACTGCATTATCACAATACAGTCAGCAGGCAGTAAAAAATCTGGGTTATGACTGTCCGTCAAGTTCCCAGATTATTCCGGTCATTATTGGGGAAACGCATCAGACCGTAGCTTCGGCAGCCTATTTGCAAGATCATGGTTTTTATGTATTGCCTGTACGTCCACCCACTGTTCCCAAAAACTCGTCACGACTGCGGATATGTTTGCATCATGGAATAAAGAATCAGGAAATTCAGCACTGTTTTAGTGTACTGGAGCAGTATCAGCCATGAACAACACACTGATTGCACAACGATTTGCTCAGGCTCAGCACAGTTATGATCAGCATGCCGTAGCACAGCGCCATGTCGCTCAACATTTACTTCATTTAATGCAACAGCATATTCCCCAACCGCATATGCAACGTGCGCTAGAAATTGGTTGCGGTTCAGGTCTGTTTAGCCATGCTTTTTTACAGCATTATGGGGTTGATCAGTTGTTTTTAAATGATCTTTATCCTGAAGTGAAACAGCATTTTCCTGAAACTGAGCAATTCATCTGGGATATAGGCGATATTGAACAGTTACCATTACCGCAGTCTTTAGACGTGGTGGTGTCCTGTTCAGCCTTGCAGTGGATTCAGGAGCTACCGGCCTTAATCCGAAAAGTGGCCACTGCCTTGAACCCATCAGGATATTTCTGTTTTGCCAGTTATGCAGAAGACAATTTAAAAGAAATTAAAGTATTAACAGGACAGGGTCTGGATTATTTACCACTGGAAACTGTAGCCAATATCTTGCAGGCACAGGGCTTTGAACTACTAATGGCAAATGAAGAACGGATCCAGCTCAACTTTGCCCAGCCTAGAGATGTGCTAAAACACATGAAATCTACCGGTGTGCAGGCAACGGCTCAGGGTTTTCGCTGGAGCAAAAGCTTACTTGCGCAGTTCGAGCACCATTATGCTCAATTCCAGATCCCGGAAACAGGGAGTTATCCTTTGACCTACCATCCCATTTACCTGATTGCACGGAAAGCTCTATGAGTTCGAAAATCTATTTTGTCAGCGGCATTGATACCGCTATTGGTAAGACCTATGCCACCGGTTTTTTGGCCAGAAGCTGGAATGAACAGGGAATTCGAACCATTACCCAAAAGCTGATTCAAACTGGCAATGTGGATGTTTCAGAAGATATCGAGCAGCACAGGATGATCATGGGGTGTGGGCTGCTGCCTGAAGACCATGACAAGCTGACCATGCCAGAAATTTTTAGCTATCCGGCCTCACCGCATCTGGCATCTGAACTGGATCGGCGTTCGATCGATTTCGGAAAAATTCAGCAGGCAGCCACTATACTGGCCGAGCGTTATGACCGGGTTTTGCTTGAAGGGGCGGGCGGATTAATGGTGCCGCTAACCCGGGACATGCTGACGATCGATTATATTGCAGCGCACGATTATCCTGTCATTCTGGTGACTTCAGGCCGTCTGGGCAGTATTAATCATACTTTACTGAGTCTGGAGCTACTCAAAAAGCGTAAAGTCGCACTTCATGCTGTGGCATTTAACCATGCTGATGACCACCAGGACCAAACGATTGCGATGGATACCATTCAATATTTAAAGGAGTATCTGACCCGGTATTTTCCAACAGCCGTATGGCTGGATATTCCTAAGCTTGCAGGTCACGCTTAGACACGCCGTACTTGATTTCAATGCGAAGCCCATAGGGCCGTCGGGCATTAAAAGAGAGCAGATAGCCATACTGTTTTAACAGGTTAACGGTCAATGCCAGTCCTAAACCATGGCCATGCTGCTGAGCAGATTTGCGCCAGAAGCGTTGTCCTAAATGTTGGATATCCTTGGCTGTAAGTTGTTGTCCATCATCTTCAATCACCAGGCCATGAGACTGCATGGAAATCCAGATATGGGTAGCCTGTGCATGCAGCAGTGCATTTTCAAGCAGATTTTTCAGTACCGTATACAGCACAAATTCAGGTAGCTGAATTTCGCCTAGACTTTCCCAGTCCACCTGTATTTTTTCATTCATTTCTGGATAGCGTGTACTTAAGTCTGCAAGCACCTTCTCAAGCGTGGGGCGAAGCCAGATGGCTTCAGACATTGCTTGGATACTGTTTTCTGATTGGGTCAGCAATAAAAGCTGCTCGAGTAACAGCGTATAACGCCGGATGCTCTCATTGGCCTGCTGCAAATTGTGCTGAATGGATTCAGGCAGGTGCTGCTGCTGACCGATCAGCTGGGCCAGTTGTACATGGGTTTTAATTGCGGTCAGGGGACTGCGTAATTCATGTGCAGCATAGGCACTAAAGGCTTTCTCCTGTTGCAGACTGTCATTGAGTTTCTGAATCAACTGCGTGGAATTGTTGACAAAAGGCTGTACTTCCTGAGGGATGCTTGCAGGCTTGAGCTGCATTAAAAAATCTGCCGCCTGTGAATAGTTGAGGTTTTTCTGGTTCAGGTATTGACTGAGCTGATCCAAAGGCCGGAACTGTCTGCGGATAATAAAGATGATCAAGGCAATACAGATCAGCAGTGAGAAGACCAAGGGAACCAGTACGGACTGCAGAATCTGCTGTAGTAGCATATCCCTCAAGAACATGCGTTCTGCCGCCACCACCTGAATATCGCCACGACGCAGAACATAACTGCGCCATTCCGTATCACCCTGCTGCCAGGTGCTGAATCCTTCTGGTCGCTGGCTTAAATTTTGGGGGGGCACCGCGTGTTTTGGCAATCACCTGATTACCTAACGAGATGTCAGAGCTAAAAAGAGAGACTTCACAGGCAATTAACTGGTTTGCATCATCATTCTTGGCTAATTTTGATAGGGTTGCATCCCCCAGACTATCCAGCGGTAACTGCTGAATCAGCCGGGCAACCATTTGTGCAGATGCCGATAAGCGTTGATCCAGTGTGTCTTGTAAACGCTGTTTCAGGTCAATATACAGCCATGAAAATACCGCACTCCACAACACAATAAACACGGCCAAAAGACTCATGACCAAACGCCATTTCAAGCTGTGACTAAACATGACGTTGCTCAAACGGTTTGAAAATATAGCCCACACCGCGAACGGTCTGAATCAAGTCTGGATGCAGTTTTTGTCTCAGGTGATAAATGTGTACATTCAGGGCATTGCTCTCTATAGCGTCCTGAAAGCCATAGAGCTTGTCAATAAGCTGTTCATTTTTCAGGATCTGGTTGGGGTGACTCATCAGGGTTTCCAGCAGGCTGAATTCACGGCGAGATAAATTCACGGCCTGGTCTTGATAGGTCACAGTCTGGGTATCCCGGTTCAGAACCAGTTCATCAAATTGCAGTGTATTCGAGGCAAAGCCACGGTGGCGCCGGGTGAGGGCATGAATCCGGGCAATCAGCTCCTCCAGTTCAAAGGGTTTGGTCAGATAGTCATCGGCACCGGCATTCAGGGCCTGAACACACTGATCGGTCCGCAGCCGCGCCGTCAATACCAGTACCGGGAGATCAATCTGGTCGCGTCGCCAGCTGTGCAGCAACTCCAGGCCATCCTGATCCGGCAGACCTAAATCCAGCAAACACAAATCGACTGCACTATGCCGGATAAAATAATCCGCAGCACGTGCGTGACTAACATGCTCCACTGAAATATTCAGATAGTTCAGAGCAGCACAAATGCTCTGTGCGATATAGGGGTCATCCTCAACCAATACAATAAACATAGAACATCCTGATCAAACTGCCATTATTTTATAAATGATTTGGGCTGTTAATGTTGCCTTAATTTTAGTTTTTCAATAATGCAGTCCTAACAGGAGGAGAGCAGCTGGATGTTGAAGTGGATATTGGGTGCCGTGATCGGCGTTGGAATCATGACGGGAACTGTACATGCAGACTTTTTACCACCGGATCAGGCATTTCAGTTTCAGGTGGTTTCTACAAGCCAGGATCAGGCAGAGCTTAGCTGGAAAATCGCAGAGGGTTATTACCTGTATCATGACCAGCTTAAAGTGTCTCATCAGCAGACCCCAGTCAAGTTGGCGTTGCCCAAACCCGAAGACAAAGACGATCCCAATTTCGGTTTGACCCAAGTGCATTATGGGCAAGTCAAAACCAATATGAATGTGCAGCCCAACCAGCAGTTTGTAGTGCAATGGCAGGGCTGTGCAGAAAGTGGTTTATGTTATCCGGTACAACGCACCACAGTAACAACTGATGCAGATGGTTTATTTCCAGCGCAAAACTTGAGCAAGCCTCAAAAGCTGCTGGCCAGCACTACACAGCCACAAGTAAACGAAAAAATTCTGACTGCTCAGAAAGATGAGCTCCAAGCTATAGAGCAAACTCCAATTACAGATCAAGCACTGACCGAAGAAAAGATAGAGGAAATACAAGTCGCTGCAGTTTCTGAACCTGTGGTGCAGCCTGAGGTGGAATTAACAGAGAAAAATGACCAGCTCATTGCAGACCCTAAAAATCAAACTTCGTCAGCAGGCATGAATACCCAGTGGAACAATGACCAGTATTTTTTAAGTCTGCTGTCTGAACAAGGTCTGTTAATTAATGCCCTGATTTTTCTCGGGCTTGGCATTCTGCTGGCCTTTTTACCGTGTTCTTTACCTTTAATTCCAATTTTAACGGGAATTCTGGTCCAGCAGCACCGGGGCTACCGTGCTGCGCTGATTGCGCTGGTCTTTGTTTTGGGTATGGCACTGGTCTATGCGGTCATGGGACTTGCTGTGGCACAGCTCGGTTACAGTTTTCAGCGCTGGTTTCAAAGTCCGGTATTCATCAGTATTTTCAGCATTCTGTTTATTTTGTTCGCGCTTAATCTGTTCGGAGCATTTCAACTGTCCTTACCTCAAGGGATGTTACAGCGGCTGGATCAATGGCAGCAAAAGCAGAAGGGTGGCACGCTGATTGGTGCTGGTCTCATGGGCATGATCGCGGCACTGATTGTAGGGCCATGTATGAGTGCACCGTTGGCCGGTGCCTTAATCTATGTGTCTCAGCTCAATCAACCGATGCTGGGCGCCAGTTATCTGTTCGTCTTAGGCCTTGGGCTGGGCTTACCACTATTTATTGCTGCCGTATTTGGGTCTCATCTTTTCCCCAAACCAGGCATCTGGATGGATCGCCTGAAGTTTAGTTTTGGCTTTGTCATGTTGGCTCTGGCCTTGTATTTCGCCCGTCCATTATTGCCCAGCATTTTATACCTGAGCCTTTTGGGTGTGGTACTGATCACCTGTTCAGGCTACTTCTTGTTCAAGATGCTGCCCCATGTGCATCGGTCTGTATCGAAAATAGTCTTGATGCTGCTCAGTGGTGTACTGGTCTATGCAGGAGGTATGCAGCTCTATCATGTCTGGAGCCAGGTACAGGTCGCCCATGTGGAATCACGGCTTGAATGGCAGAAGGTCAGCACAGCCGCACAATTGCAACAGGTTTTAGCCAAACATCCTGCACAACCGGTGGTGATAGATGTCTATGCGGACTGGTGTGTGGCTTGTCAACCGATTGAAAAAGAAGTGATTCCACGTAGTGATGTTCAGGCTGCTTTACAAAATTTGGTTCGTATCAAATTGGATCTGACCCACTATCATCCAAGTCAGGATGAGCTGCTAAAAGAATAGCAAATCCTCGGCCCACCCACCTTTATATTTTTAAATGCAGCGCATCAGGAACAGCGGGACTTGCGTTTGACCGGAAGCTTTAGTGCGACACATTTACTAGGCACATTGCAGCAACTGCAAGGGGAGTAACCATGATGATTTCCAGTGATGCACTGCATCTGGGACCTTTGATGTTGCCCTGGACACTTATTATTGTTGCCACTGGCTTGATGCTGTTATCTGCCATCCTGTTTGGATTAGTCAGAAAGTATTCATGGTCTAAACAGCAGCTTGGACAAAGTCAGGATTTGCTCTGGAGCAGTTTTTTGGTTGGAATGCTGGGTGCGCGTCTTGTTTTCGTCCTGCTTAATGCCGAGCTGTATTTTGCAGCACCCATCGACATACTGAAAATCCAGGACAAAGGTTTCCATTTATGGGGAGGGGTGCTGCTTGGTGCTTTGTGGTATGTCATTCGAAACAGACAGTTGCAGACCCGATTCAAAGCCATCTTGTTGATCATCTTTGTACTCTGGATCGGGCTTGGGCTCGCATTCAAATCCAGTCTAAAAACTGAAGCAGCGTTTCCTGATCTAGCCTTTGCTAGATTAGAACAGGAGCGTCCGGGTACAGACAAGATTTCACTCAGCCAATTCATTGGCCAGCCCACGGTAATTAATTTGTGGGCAAGCTGGTGTCCACCGTGTCACCGCGAAATGCCAGTGTTGGCCAAAGCAGCCCAGCAGCATCCTCAAGTGAATTTTGTCATGCTCAATCAGGGTGAGGAGGTAGCCACCGTAAATGCCTATTTAAGAAAACATCAGTTTCAATTTAAACATGTCCTGCTGGACCCATATGGTGAACTACCCCAGCAGCTGAATAGTTTTGGCCTGCCAACGACGCTGTTTTTTAATGCTCAAGGCCAGCTGGTCGAGCGGCATATGGGGGAACTCAGTCCGGCCATGTTGCAGCAATATTTAAACAGAATTTCAGATCAACCTTAAAAAACGGAAGGACTTAGTATGAACAAAATTTACCAGGTGCTTGGTGCAGGTATGTTCCTGATCATGAGCATGCACACGCAGGCAAATATAAAACAGAACATTGAAAAACAGGGTTTTGTGTTTGTAAAACAGATTCCGGCACCACAAGGAATGACCGGCTGGGTAGGGCATGAAGACCAATACTCCAATACGCTCTTTATCTCCAATGATAATAAATACTATATCAAGGGCGAACTGTTTGATGCGCAAGGGAAAAGCCTGTCCAATGAGCAGATTGAAAAGCATATGAAAAAAGCGGTATTGGACGATGTCTGGAAAACCCTGGAAAAATCGACCTGGATTCAGGATGGCAAGCCAGATGCACCACGGGTGGTCTATGTCTTTTCCGATCCGAATTGTCCATATTGCTATAAATTCTGGCAGGCGGCCCGGCCTTGGGTCGAATCAGGCAAGGTACAGCTGCGTCATATTCAGGTCGGTGTGATCCGTGAAGAAAGCCGGGGTCAGGTGGCAACATTGTTAATGTCGAAAGATCCAGCGGCAGTTTTTAACGATATGAACAAGAATAAAGGCAAAAAGCAGCTCAAGAAAATGGAAAAGATTCCTGCCGAAATTGCTGCAAAGATTGATGCCAATCAGGCCCTGATGGGGAAATACGGCTTTTTCTCCACACCGTCGATGGCCTGGAAAAACAATCAGGGGGAATTTAAATCTACTCAAGGCCTGGCGAGGGATATCAAGGAAATTTTTGAACAGTAAGATTTTAACTACATGATAAAAAAGTTATTTTTACTTAAAATATCTATACATGATTGAGATCCAGACTTACATTGGTGGATAGGCTAAGCATGAAGAGCAGATAAGACATGTCAAATTTGGATGATCCACGGGTACTGCTTGCTTTGGAACGAACCGCTCTGGCGTGGAACCGGAGTGGTTTGGCATTAATTGCTTTTGGTTTTGTGATTGAAAAATCCAACCTGTTAGTGCAACTGGTGGACCCAGACACTTATGCACAGAAAATAGTTTATTCACAATGGCTGGGAATTGCGGTGATTGTATTTGGTATGTTGGTAAATTTCGCCTCAATCCTGCAATATCGACGGGGATTGGCCTCACTGCGACCGCCGGAATTTATTGAAGGTTATTACACCCAGTATCCCGTATGGCTAAACCTGTTTACTGCTTTTAGCGGACTGCTTCTGATCATTTCTTTTTGGCTGCACTAAGAAGAAGGTTGGGCGCAATACAGCTCGTACAGCTTTTGCATCAGGCTCAAGACCTTGGGGTCACTCAGACGATAAAAAATCTGTTTACCCTCACGTCGGGTGCCGACCATGTTGGCCTTACGCAGTACAGTCAGCTGTTGTGAAAGTGTAGGTTGATGAATATCGGTAGATTCTTCAATTTCCTGAACATTCATTTCCCCGTCGACCAAGACACATAAGATTTTCAGACGATCAGGATTGGCTAAAACTTTTAGGCATTGGCTGACGAAATCGACCTGTGAAAAATCAATTTTGGCATTTGCAGCAATCATATCCATAAATGTCCTCGAAACCTTTGATATAGCCCGTGCAGTTTACACAATTTACCATAAAACTGCTTGATTATTATTTTTTATTATATAATATAAAAAAGTATATTGTATAGAGATTGATTCACCATGCATGACTTCCTCATCGCATTTATTGGCGGTTTAATGCTCGGACTTTCAGTGGTCGGCTATCTGTACGTCAATGGCCGTATTGCAGGAATCAGTGGTCTGGTTGGGCAGGTATTAAACCCAAAAACCGTATTTAAAACGCCTGCGATCTGGTTCTTATCAGGCTTGATCATCACACCGTTTATTTATGGTCTGTTTGTACAACCTGAAATCGAATTGAATGCCAGCCCATTGATGATGATTGTGGCAGGTCTGCTGGTAGGCTTTGGGACGCGTTTGGGCTCGGGCTGTACCAGCGGTCACGGAATTTGTGGCATTAGTCGCCTGTCTAAGCGTTCTATTGTCGCAACCATGACTTTCATGTTTGCAGGTTTTGTCACCGTTTATATTATCCGTCATATCACAGGAGCATTCTAAAATGAAAAATGTGTTTGCCTTTTTATTTGGTGCCCTGTTCTCTGGGGGTCTGATGGTGTCGGGCATGTCCAATCCTAAAAAGGTACTCGATTTCTTGGATCTGTTTGGGGATTGGGATGCCAGTCTGGCCTTTGTCATGATGGGCGCGATTGCAGTGGCCTTTATTCCTTTCCAGAAAGCAGTACATAAGGCTCAACCGAAAACAATATTTAATGAGCCTATTAATTTGCCTAAAAATAATCAGATAGATAAAAAACTGATTACGGGTGCGGTTTTATTTGGTGCAGGTTGGGGTATTGCCGGCATCTGTCCGGCACCAAGTTTCACCTTGATCGGTTTGGGCCACTATCAAGTGCTCTATTTTGTTGTAGCAATGCTGGTGGGTGTATGGATTCACCGTAAATGGTCAGGAGCTTAACTATGCAAGACATCTCAATGGAAAAACAGGTACAACAACCGGTTGTGCAAGATTTCTTTGAAGAAAACACCAATACCTTCAGTTATGTGGTGAGTGATCCTTCAACCGGACATTGTGCCATTATTGACAGTGTCCTGGATTATGATGCGGCCTCGGCCAGCACATCGACTACACACGCAGATCGTATTATTGCCTATGTTAAGGCAGAAAATTTAACTGTGGAGTGGATTCTGGAAACCCATGTTCATGCCGATCATCTGACAGCAGCGCAATATCTCAAGGCAGAACTGGGCGGTAAAATTGCCATGAGCCAGAAGATTTCTGTGGTACAGGAAACCTTTGGTGCGATTTATCACCTGGACATGAAACAGTTTAATGCCCTGCAACCATTTGACTACCTGTTTGAGGATCATGAGCATTTCAAGATTGGTGAACTGGATGCCTATAATATTCCTACGCCAGGGCATACACCGGCCTGTCTCAGCTATGTAATCGGGGATGCGGTATTTGTCGGTGATACCCTGTTTATGCCGGATTATGGTACAGCACGTTGCGATTTCCCGCGTGGGAGTGCATCGACCTTATTCGATTCGGTACAGTCACTGTATCAGCTTCCGCCTGAAACTCGGATGTTCTTGTGTCATGACTACCTGCCTTCAACACGTCATGATTATGTCTGTGAAACAGATATACACACCCAGAAAACCCAGAATATTCATATCCACGAAGGCACCAGTAAAGCAGAGTTTGTCGAAATGCGTCATCAGCGTGATGCTACTTTAAATATGCCGAAACTGATTCTGCCGGCAATTCAGATCAATATGAAAGCAGGGCAGTTCCCTGAGCCTGAAGCCAATGGTGTGTCTTATTTGAAATTGCCATTGAATTATTTTAAGTCTTAAAATCCTCCTTGGCATGTGGGATCATGTTGATTGCACATGCTTTTTTTATCTGAATCAGATTGAAGTTAAACGTTAACCAAGGTGAGCTCGTCTGCTTCGTACGAGCCAGCGAGAAGTAAATCTAGTTATTCAATTAAATTTACTTCTCGCTATTTTTTGAACAGCAAATGTTAATACATTTTTTATTTACGCAGTTTTATCCAGGTTTGCTATTTAAAACAGATCTCCCTGTCCGGATGAACGCTGCATAATAATCTTTCCATTTCTATCTTTTCATCGAAGAGCTTCTTTTCAGCGAAATAGCTTAGTCTTGTATCAAGGTGCCATTTTTGTTTGGTATATTTAAATCATTCCCTTTAATCCAAAAAAATAATATTCGTGAAAGGACTATGTTGCGTTTCAAAAAAATTAACAAAAAAAGTGAAAAGTAGGTGAAATGCATTTTACAAGTGAAAAAATTATGTTAATTAATGGGAGGTGATTTTTTAGTCAAAAATCATGATGTTTCAGGAAGGAATATCTTAAGAAGCGTATTAAAAAAATGATTAAACAGGAGTTTCAAAGATGCTTCAGCTTTTAAGAAAACTGTTCTGTCTGCATATTTATGAATATGAGCAAATGCAAGAAATCGGCGAACATAGGGAGTGTCGTAAATGCGGGACAAATAAGGACTAACGTTCTTGCAAGAAAAGTGAGCATAGGCTCACTTTTTTATGTCTGTAATTCGCTAATTTACGTTAAAATTAAAGGGAATTTTAACTGGGTGAACAGCGGAAGATGAGCAAGGATTTCTATGCAGATACCTATATCGTAGATGATAACCTGGCGGATACGCTGCACTGGCTCAGCCTGCATCAAGACAGTTATGACGCATTTAGCTATGATGCAGTCACTCAAGAGCTAGTGGTGCATCATGCCAATGGAACAGATCAAATCCGAGTGGGAGATTATCTGAATGCCCGTTATGGCATTTTAATTACTGCACATAACTTTTCTACGAGTTCATCAAGTTAAACAATTATTAGCTTGTCATGGCATCTGTGGCCAGACTACGAACACCTGGTTTTGGCTGTTCTGCAACCAGACCTAATTTAGCAAAAAGTTGCTGATCTCTGCCTTGAGCAGTATTAGGGGTCGTCAACAGTTTTTCACCCGAGAAAATAGAATTTGCACCGGCCATAAATGCCAGAGCCTGATCTGAATCGGTTAAGGATTCGCGGCCTGCAGAAAGGCGGATATAACTTTTTGGCATCAGCAATCGTGCTACGGCAATCGTCCGAATCCACTCGATGACATCCAGTTTTTCTACATCTGCCATCGGTGTGCCTTCAATCGGAACCAGCATATTGATTGGCACAGATTCCGGATGCACAGCCAAAGTCGCAAGTTCATACAATAAGCCAATCCGGTCATTACGGCTTTCGCCCAGACCAACGATACCGCCACTACAGACTTTCAGGCCAGCTTGACGCACATGATCCAACGTATCTAGACGATCATCAAAGCTACGTGTGCTGATAACGTGTGAGTAGTATTCACGAGAAGTATCCAGGTTGTGGTTATAATAATCCAGACCTGCATCTTTCAGGCGTTCTGCCTGTGACTCATTTAGCATACCCAGTGTCATGCAGGTTTCCAAACCTAATGCTTTGACTTCACGTACCATTTCCAGCACATAAGGCATATCGCGTTCATGCGGGTTGCGCCACGCAGCACCCATACAAAAACGTGAACTGCCAGAAGCCAGTGCCTGTTTAGCTTCCTGGATGACTTTCTCGACTGCAATACGTTTTTCAGCTTCCAGTTTGGAATCATAGTGAGCTGATTGAGAACAGTATTTGCAATCTTCAGGGCATTTACCGGTTTTAATCGAGAGCAGGGTACTGACCTGAACGGTATTTGCAGTGAAATTTTCACGATGAACCTGTTGTGCCTGAAACACTAAATCCATTAAAGGTTGCTGATAAAGTGCTTGTATTTCTTCACGTGACCAATCATTACGTACGACATCACTACTGTTCATCTGTCTGTCCTTGTTCATACTTATTTACATGCTTCATCTTAAGTAAAAGCATGGCTATCTTCATTAGCAAAATATGACCTTATAGAAAAAACAAAACCCACACAAGGTGGGCTTTGCATTTTACTGGACAGCTTATTTGTTGCTGTGATTTCCATGAATATCCTGACCATGCAGATCACTACGATGCTGCTTGTTAAACACGCGCTGGTCCTGTTCATGCTGGTTGTTTTTCGGAGAATTAATTGGCCCATGCTGGGGTTGCTGCTGTTGGTGCTTCTGCTGTTCTTCCTGAAGCTGTTCAAGTAGCTCTTGATTTGGATTTTTTGATGACATCATCTTTCCTCCATTTCATTTTGACTATTTGTATTTATGCCATAGTCTGAAATAAGGGTGTGTAAGGCTTTTAAGTGAAACTGTGACGCTAGGTAAAGATAGAAAATTAACTGGATTTTGCCAGTTGTTCTTGAACAGCCCAATCAATATGCACCTGTACAATCTCATCATGATGGGCGCGCTGCTGATGGAGTGCCTGAACAATTTGTTCATCAAAAGGTGCATTTCCCAAACCGATCGCGATATTACGCATAAAGCTTTGATATCCGGTACGGCGCATCGGGCTACCTTCAGTCGAACTTAAAAAGGTCGCTTCATCCCATTGCCATAAGTCCAGTAAACTGACCTGATCCAGTCCGTGCCGCGGATGAAAATCCTCTACCGAGGTGACTTGGGCAAAACTGTTCCAAGGGCAAATCAGCTGGCAATCGTCACAGCCAAAAACACGGTTACCAATCCCGCGTCGCAAATCTTCTGGAATAACGCCTTTATATTCGATAGTCAGATAGGCAATACAGCGGCGAGCATCCAGCATATAAGGCTCGACAATTGCCTGAGTCGGACAGATGTCGATACATGCAGTACAGGAACCACAATGTTTACTGGCAGGCGCATCAAAAGGGAGTTCGAGTGAAGTAAACAGTTCGCCCAGCACAAAGAATGAGCCTGATGTTTTATGAATCAGAAGGGTATGTTTACCTGTCCAACCCATACCGGCACTTTCAGCCAGAGATTTTTCAAAGATAGGGGCTGAATCCGCAAAAGGACGTGATTCAAAATCTCCTACTTTTTCCCGGATTTTTGACGCCAAGGTCTTCAGGCGTCCACGCATGGTCTTATGATAATCCCTGCCACGGGCATAACGGGCAATAATAGCGGAGTTCGGAGCATAAGGAATATACCTGGGTTCCGGTTTATCAACCAGATAATCCATGCGTACACAGATAATGCTGCGTGTGCCGGGAACCAGTAAAGCGGGATTGGCGCGTTTTTCCAGATTGTCTTCCAGAAATTTCATGTCACCATGATATCCGCGATCCAGATATTCCTGTAAGCGGGCTAATTCTGCTTGAGCATCCGGTTTGGCAATGACACAATCAGTAAAACCCAATTCTAAAGCCTGTGCTTTAATCCAGGCCTTTAACTCAGCTGGATCTTGTTGATAGAACTGAATTTGCGCGTGAGAATCGGGAGTTGTCATAAACCAAAGACAGGAAATTAGAAATGCAGCAACTAGTTTACCATAGCCTCGTTTATCATAGCCAAAGTATTCAAGCCTGGGAAAAGCGCTGGTTTCAGCAGCAAAATAGCTCCTATGGTTTAATGCAACAAATGGCCTGGGCAATCAGCCAGCAACTGGGCACTTTATTTTTCAGGCAAAAAATTAAAAAAATCGCTGTCTGCTGCGGTCAGGGTAATAATGCCGGCGATGGTTATCTGGTGGCCAAATATTTAAAACAGGCCGGTTTTCAAGTTGATATTTATGCGGCTGAACCGGGCAGTTCCAGAGATCTGGCAACAGCTGTGCAGGAAGCCAAACAAGCCGGTTTGCAGCCTTATTCGCAGTTTGACTTTCAAACCGAATATGAAGCCTATGTCGATGCTTTATTCGGCATTGGTCTGAACCGTCAGCTGGATTCAAATTGGCAAGACATTATTCATGGTATTAACCGGCAAAATGGATTAAAAATCTCGATCGATATTCCGAGTGGATTGGGTGCCAATACCGGCCAGCCTTTGCCTGTTGCGATTAAAGCTGACTACACTTTTACGGGTTTAGGGCTCAAGGCCGGACTATTCACCGGTCAGGGTAAGGAATATGCGGGCAAGATTGAACTGATTTCTGCAATTCCCGCAGATACTGAGCTTCAACCGATTGCCCAGCTTGCATCACATCAGATCCAATTACCCAAACGCCAAGCTTTTGGTCATAAAGGCAGTTATGGTCATGTGTTGGTGATTGGTGGACATGCCAATATGGGAGGGGCTGTGATTATGGCTGCCGAAGCAGCATTTGCTACAGGAGCGGGAAAAGTCACCATTGCTTGTGATGCGAAACACCATACAGCGATTTTGTCGCGTGCACCGAATATCATGCTACGTGATATTAATGCTCTCACTGTGGAGCAGCGTATAGCGTTGATTCAGCAGGTTGATGCAGTCTGTTTCGGGATGGGCTTGGGGCGTGATGAATGGGCAAAAGAGCAATATCAAGCATGGTTTGATTTAATTCAAAATTCAGACCTGGAAATTGTCCTGGATGCAGATGCACTGTGGTTTTTAGCCAGACACCCCCAAATATTGAACTCCAAAACCTATGCTACACCGCATTCCGGGGAAGCCGCTACGCTATTGCAGAAAGATATTCAAGAAATAGAATCAGACCGGGTTGCAGCTATTCATGCCCTGCAACAAAAATATCAGGGACAGTGGCTGCTAAAAGGTTCAGGCAGTCTGATTCTGGAAGAAAAACTTTATATATGCACAGCTGGAAATGCCGGTATGGGGACGGGTGGAATGGGAGATGTGCTGGCCGGAATGATTGCCAGTCTAAAGGCACAATTTAAACAAAAAATTCATTTGCATGAAATTGTGACACTGCATGCACTTGCCGGTGATGAACTGGCCAAAAATGGCGAACGTGGCTTGCAGGCACAGGATATGAAACATGCGATTTACCAGGTAGTAAACCGTTAACATTAAGGAGGAACGGGATGTCTGTTATCAAACTGAGTATTGCTGGCCAAGTACAAGGAGTTGGGTATCGTTACTGGTTTGCCGAGCAGGCTCAGGCACTTGGCCTGAAAGGATATGTGAAGAACTTGAGCACAGGTGAGGTGGAGGCTGTTATTGCTGGAACAGACTCCCAGCTTCAGGAAATGATTACACGAAGTTGGCAAGGGCCTGCTCGTGCAATCGTAAAGTCTGTTATACAAGAGTTTCTGCAATCTGACCTAGATGCTCAAGACTTTAGAATATTACGTTAAACCTTATCGACGACGGCTACTGACGCGACTCCGGCCGCGTGCCATACCGCCTAGAGCATTCAATACCGCCATTTTACTCATACTACCTGAAGCATGAGCATGACAAATGGCAGCAGCTAAGGCATCGGCAGCATCCTGTTGGGGCTTGATGCTGAGTTTTAGAATATTCATCACCATCATCTGTACCTGTTCTTTGTCAGCAGCACCATAACCTACCACCGACTGTTTGATCTGGCGCGCGGTATATTCAGCGACTTTCAAATCCAGATTGACCAGTGCAGCAACTGCAGCGCCACGCGCCTGCCCAAGTTTTAGGGCAGAATCCGGATTTTGTGCCATAAAAACCTGTTCGACTGCAGCTTCGGTCGGACCATAAAATTTTACAATGCGCTCCACGCCGGCAAAGATCCGTTTTAAACGTTCAGGCATTTCCGCCGTTTCTGTTCTAATGGTACCGGCATCGACAAAAGTCAGTTTGGAGCCGTCTTTTTCGATAATCCCGTAACCAGTTAAACGAGAACCGGGGTCAATCCCAATAATTAATGACATGCCTGCACTTTAAAAATAGAATAATGCCCATATTGTTACATAAGCGTATCAAAAAAGCTTGATCCTGATGAAGCTGTTGATTTCCCCATCCTATTATTTATTTTACTGAGATTAGATTAATTTTCATGAAATTATTTCTTATTATCCTTGCAGGTGTAATCCTAGAAGTACTGGTCTGGATTGGCGTGGGTGACCTCGTCGGGAGCATGTGGTACGTATTTTTCTGGTTTGTAGCCGCATTCTTTATTGGTATGAATCTGATCCGTAAATATTCGGCCGGTGTCATGCCACAGATGCAGCAAATGCAGATGGGACAGATGAGTGCAGATCCTGCACTAACAGGAAATTTACCTAAAATTCTGGCAGGTTTCTTTTTGCTTATTCCTGGATTGATTACTGACGTACTGGCAGTCTTGATGCTTATTCCGGCAGTTCAGCAGGTCTTTAAAGCCGCAATAATGAAAGCGATGATGAAGCGTCAGCAACTCATGATGGAAAAAATGATGGGGGGCATGATGGGTGATATGGGTGGTACACAAGGCCAAAATCCATTTGCCGAGATGATGCGTCAAATGCAGGATATGCAAAAGCAGCAGTCAGGCCACGGTGATTCAACGATCATTGATGGTGAAGCACGTGAAGTGACACCTGATGCCAAAAAAATTGAAATGAAAGATGTGAATCCCAAATAAATATTCTATTTGAAGCTTGAACCGAATCATTTGATTCGGTTTTTTATTACCAGAATAAATAATGCGAATATTCACGCAAAAGTTATAATGCATTGTTTTCAGCATTCTTTTATGGAACCCATGTCACTGCTTCTAACCATTTGTGCCTTACATTTTGTGGCCCAGTTAAGTCCCGGTCCCGATATTCTTTTGATAGCCAAAAGCGCGGCATCTACCACACGCAAGAATGCCCTGAAAGTTATCGCAGGAATCTCTGCCGGAATTGTGGTGTGGGTTATCCTGACATTGGCTGGATTCACTGTATTGATTGATCAGTTTCCATGGATTCAACAGGTATTGATGGTGCTCGGTGGTGTGTTCCTGGCGAAAATGGGCTGGGCCATGCTAAAGGGAGGCTTGCACAGCTTTAAAAATAGATATCAACCCGATGATAATGTAAATGAGCAAGTGCAAGTTAAAAACTATTTTATGCTGGGCTTATGGACTAATCTTTCTAATCCTAAAACACTGATCTATTTTAGTAGCGTATTTTCACTCGCCTTGAGTTCATCTGCTTCAGATTATTTGAAAACACAGTTGGCTTTAATTATTCCCTTGCAGACCTTTATTACGTTCGCTTTATTGATGATACTGATTTCCCAACCAAAAATTAAAGCGTTGTACCAACGTTCGGGGAGTTATATTGATGTGACTTCAGGCGGACTCTTTCTGCTGTTTGCATTGTGGTTGTGGTATGACGCACTTATTCTGATGAATTAATTTGTGCATTTTCATTCAAGGCTGTAGTCATAGATGAGACAGCTATAGGAGATGCTGCATTATCCTGGCTTTTAACCACCGTTTGATAACGATTAGGCTTTAAAGTGGTTTCAGTATTTTCAGAACCTTGATAGCTGCGGCTACGGTTGGCGCGCTCACGCAATCCACCTTTTTTAATTAGCTGAACCATGACCTGTCTCTCATTTGAATCTATGGTTATTGTAAATCAAATCGAGGTCTTGTGAGGTGGTTTTTTGCAGCACGATTCGGATGCCTCAAGTATCATAAAAGACCTGTTTGGGATGAACAGGTCTTGCTGCGGGGTGTATAAAATTAACGAAGCCTTTTATCTTCTTCTTTTAAAACATCCAATAGCGAGTGTTGTGCCGGTACTTCTTGTTGTGACTGCACATACAAATGCACCACTTTAAATACGATAGCTGTAACGAGACAGGCGATTAGACATAAAATCCAGAAACCAAAAGGGCTGCGAATATGGTGTGAACCACAATCGTTACAAACCTTTTGAGTGGATTCAACCACTTTGTCACAGCATGCACAATGATACTGGTAACGTAGCATGATGATCTCCTTGAATTCACAGCATTCGAGTGAATAATTTATTTTTTTTAATGTACATCAGCATGTTTTTTACACATCAGATTCTAAATCAATGCATGAACCATGCCTATGGGGTTTAACAAAAAGGTTACTAAAGCATTTTTTGCATAAAAACCATTTCATTTAAAACGATCAATATCAGGAGTGCGGCAACGCAGCCAAAAAAGATTATCTTAGCGACCCAAGGTATTCTAAAAATTTTTAAATATTTGATTTAAAGCATGAGTTGTAATTATTAACGAGGGGGTTAGCGGGAAATTTATATATAAAAATTAGGTAAATATTTAAATAATTTTGATAATTTATGTTATGTAACCAGAAATACTCCAATAAAGAGCCAAAGCATGAAAAAAATAGCAGTGCTACTTGTAAGTTTAAGGGGGATGGGCAATGTTTCGTACAAACTGAGGTGGAAAAACAAGCTGTCACGTAGTTTCAGCAAGATTTTAACGCAGCTGCATATGAAAGGTTGTTTCAATGCTTTTTGAATTTTAGACCTGAATAATAAAAAAGCAGTGACTATCTTAAATAATGTATCTGCCATTCATGCAGAAATGGGCAATATTGAGCACTTAACAGCCGAGCTCCGAAAATAAAAATTGTACTTAAAACAAAAAAGCCAGTCAGGATGACTGGCTTTTCTATCGTTAAGA